>CALYVJ010000289.1 GCA_945494195.1 uncultured Selenomonas sp.
TGACTTCAATATCATTGAGAGAGTAAGGCCCGAAGTATCCCAATGTCAGAGTCCCTATTTGTTCTTCACCATATGAAAGCTCATATACCATCTGCTGATATCCGCCGCTGAGTGAGGGATATCTGCTGTGCAGATTTTGCTCCCGATGCTGAAGCATAAGCTGGCATTCCTGAGTTCTATGCGTAGAGATATCCCAATCCAGCTCTCCATTCGCAGCCTGGAGATGCAGGATTACTCCATTCTGTAAAGCCGCATTGCCAATAGCAGCCAAACCTTCTTCGCTGAAATGACCATGATCCGGAATATATAACTCCATGACCTGAGAGCGTATCTGCTGAAGAAGTTGCTGTTGCTGCTTGTCTGCAAATGCATCGAACGAGCGATTCATACCATCATTGATGATCAGAGCGAAAACTGTGATCGGCAGGAAGAGAAGTACGGCGAAAAAGAATGCCAATTTTGCTTTCAATGACCGCATCCGCTCCCACTCCTTTCTACAGTTCTGACAGCTGCGCAAATTTATATCCAAAGCCATGTACCGTGAGAATAAATTGGGGATGTTTGCGATCCGGCTCAATCTTTGCGCGCAGCGCCTTGATATAAGTATCTATGCTCCGGTCAAAACCATCATAGTCATCTCCCAGAGCGAAGGTTATCAATTGGTCACGGGTAAATGTCCGGCCTGGCGCTTTGGCCATTGTCCGGAGCAGTTTGTATTCCGTTGGAGTCAGCTTGATTTCCGTTCCGTTGATCTTGACCATATTGACTTGAAAATCAATGGAGAGGTACCCGTCGCAAAAAACGACAGGTACCCCCACTAATTCATCTCCCATGGCTCTGCGCAGGACAGCCTCGACCTTGGCAACGACGGTTCGGGGACTGAAGGGTTTTGTTAGATAGTCATCAGCACCGATCTCAAGTCCGTTGATTAGATCAAATTCTTCTGTTTTGGCAGTCAGCATAATAATCGGCACGCGAGAACTTTTTCGAATTCGCTGACATACATCTTCACCTGAAATGTCCGGAAGCATTAGGTCAAGGATTACCAAGGACACCTCATTTTTGAAAAACAGTTCCAGTGCTTCCGCTCCATCGTGGGCGATCAAAGTATGATAATCCTTGTTCCGCAGGTACGCATCCAAGACTTGTGTGATCTTTATTTCGTCATCGACAATCAAAACTGTATGAGCCATGATACTGTATCCTCCATGGAAGTGTTTCAGCCGTTGTACTTCAAGGCACGTATTGCATTCAGAACAGCAATGATCATTACGCCGACATCAGCGAAAATGGCAGCCCACATATTGGCAAGGCCCGCCGCGGTAAGTGCAAGGCATGCAAATTTCACGACCAAAGAGAGTGTAATATTCTGCTTCACGATGCCAATGCATTTCCGAGAAATTTTGATTGCCTTTGCGATCTGCATGGGATCGTCATCCATAAGCACCACATCAGCAGCTTCAATCGCAGCATCGCTTCCCATGGCTCCCATCGCAATACCGATATCAGCACGAGTCAAGACCGGCGCATCATTGATACCGTCACCAACAAAAGCAAGTTTGGATTTTGCTTTCTTGCCGGCAATTAGCTTTTCAACTTCCGCCACCTTGTCGCCTGGCAACAGTTCGCTGTGGACCTCATCAACACCGAGCTCTGCGGCGACTTGATCAGCCACACGTTTGGCATCACCGGTCAACATAATCGTTTTTTCCACACCGGCTTTTTTCAATGCGGCAATGGCTTCCTTGGAATGAGGCTTCACAACATCGGAAATTACGATATGCCCAGCATATTCTTCGTTGATGGCTACATGAATGATGGTACCGATGCTGTGACAATCCTGGTAAGGGACATTCAGCTTTTTCATCAGCTTACCATTACCGGCTGCGACCGTATTGCCATCCACTTTGGCAACAATACCATGACCGCTGATCTCCTCGATATCGGAAACTCGACTACGGTCGATTTCTTTTCCATATGCTTTCTGCAGACTCTTACTGATGGGATGAGAGGAGGCGCACTCCGCCAAGGCTGCATATTCCAGAAGCTTCGCTTCTTCCAGTACATTATGATGAACACCGGTGACCTCAAATACACCCTGTGTCAAAGTGCCGGTCTTATCGAACACCACATATTTTGACTGAGAGAGTGCTTCCAGGTAGTTGGAGCCCTTAATCAACACGCCCTCTTTACTTGCACCACCGATACCTGCAAAGAAGCTCAGGGGAACACTGATGACCAAAGCACAGGGGCAGCTGACGACAAGGAATGTCAACGCACGATAGATCCAGTCGATCCAGTTTGCGTTCATACCCATGGCCATTCTTAAAACAGGTACCACAATGGCCAGCGCCAATGCAGCCAGGCAAACGGCAGGCGTATAGACCTTGGCGAAGCGGGAAATGAAGTCCTCAGATCTGGATTTGCGGGAGCTTGCATTCTCCACCAGATCCAGGATCTTGGAAACGGTCGATTCACCGAATTCCTTCGTGGTTTGGATTTTCAAAACACCATTCATGTTGATGCAGCCGCTGATGATCTCATCGCCCTCTTTGACATCCCGAGGCAAACTCTCACCAGTCAGGGCGCTGGTATTAAGACTGGCATTGCCACTGACCACGATACCGTCCAAAGGAACTTTTTCACCAGGCTGAACCACAATAATACTGCCAACACTCACTTCATCCGGGTCAACCTGCATCAGCCTGCCATCTTCTTCGATATTGGCATAGTCAGGGCGGATATCCATCAGAGCGCTGATGTTCTTACGGCTCTTACCAACAGCATAACTCTGGAAGAACTCACCGATCTGATAAAACAGCATAACAGCAATGCCTTCCACATAGTCACCGCTTCTGGTCCAGATAGCAACGACAAAGGCGCCGATGGTTGCGACCGCCATCAGAAAATTCTCGTCGAATGTCTGACGATTGAGAATGCCTTTTCCGGCCTTTCTCAAAATATCATAGCCGATTATCAGATAAGTGACCAGATAGAGAACCATCTGTACAATGCCCGTAACCGGAATAATAAACTTTAG
>CALYVJ010000290.1 GCA_945494195.1 uncultured Selenomonas sp.
GTCTGTGCCTGAATGTTTTCCCGCATCGCCTGCCATTCCGTCGCATCGCCACCATCTGCTGCCAGCACCGTGACCAAAGACGCTTCCTGCCGTACCTTTTCCTCAAGAAATGCCTGAGCAATGTCCACACCAGTTGCCAGCAAATTTTGCAGGACAGGAACTTTGTCACTTGGCGTATACCGCAGTTCTTGATTTTCCATATATCCCTGCAGGCTGAACGTTTCAGGATTCTGCACGAAATCTTCCGGCCCGATTTCTTTTCCCGCTTCAAGCTGATGAAAATATTTCTGATAATGTGTAGCGATACTCGTATGACGCGAATACTTCGCGATGTTATTCAGCCAGCCGCTTGATACCTTGGAGGCGTATTGTTCAGTGCTTCGCCAAGGAAAATGCGCTAAATGCAGCATAGGGATTTCCCTGTCCTGCAAGCGCCTTGGGTTCTCTGCCGTACCAGTATAGACATAGTGATTTCCCTGCGCGACCCGGCATCGCTGCCGGCGATACACCGCTGCGCCAATTATTACCTTGTTGCCTGCATCATCCTGCTGGTTACGCTGTACCGTCCGCCACGGAATAAACGTTGCTTTTTCCCCTTCGTCACTTGACGGTATGTATGTTCTCCATCGCAAACGATAAACATCCTGCGGCGAAAGCCTTTGCAGGATTTCACGGCAAGATGCTTCCGTCTCTGTATTGACCAGGAACTCATCTGCATCCAAGGGCAGAATAATATCCGACTGATATTTCTCTACAGCTTCTTGCAGCAACATATCCATGACTTCTGCCTGTGCATGTTCAACCTGTACAAAAGATTGTACGATTACTGGAAGTCCCTCTTTTTCAAGCTGGCTTAGTATTTCACCAGTCTTATCCGTACTGTTATGATTCATGATGAGTATTACATCGGCAAAACACAAAGAATGCCGTACAAAGCTTTCGATGATGTCCTGCTCGTTACGCACCATGGATATGACTGCAATCTTATTCATTACACTGCCCCCTCATTGCAGCATCCATTCCTGCCAGACCTGCTGCCACACCGTCAAAACCTCGTTCCTTTTTATCTGCTTCAATCGGAAACATATCAGCGCCTCTGTAAGACGATTCGTCTTCTGACAGATAGTCAAACTCTCCAGACACGGATATAATATCTGGATATGCTGCTCCAACTGCCGCGACTGTTCAATCAGCGAATCACAATCGCCCGCAGATGTTGCTGCGATAGCTTTTTCCAATCGCTGTAACTCATTTTCGATATTCTGCCGGATAAAGTTCTCCGCATATTGCATGCTCTCTTTGTCTATCTGATTCCAAAGCTGCTTGCTCATTTTCAGTTCACATACCAGCTGCTCCCGATTGATACGGTATTTCCTGCTGGGAATCTGCCACTTCTGCCATAAAGCTGGTACTTCTGTACCGAAAAGCCATATCCTGCCGCCAGGCTTTACCGCCAGCAACAGCGCCTCCATAGCTTCTGCGTTCAGCTCTGCTCTTTCTTGGTTCAAGTTCACGGCAATCATATCCAGTCGCCTACGCGGCAGCAAGCATAAATCAAAATCCTTTGTCCACACCCTTGCAGCTTCATGACACGCCTGCAGATATCCTGTCAGTGCATCTGTCCATGCATCCTGTTTCCACCCCTGCATCAATACCCGCCAAGGCCTGTATTTTTCCTGCAAGACATCTGCCATCCGAACCGCAATGAGCCGTCTGGCTTCTGCAAACATCTGCTTCTCAGCCGACTGCCAAAGGATTGCCATTTGCCTGGCGAACGGATACGCCACGCTTTCCCCTGTACCATCCAACAATTCATGCATCCGGATGGTGCCACGGTTCCGATACAGATCAAAGGTATCGAGTAAAAGCTCTGTTTCTCCTGCCTCCGTTTGAAACAGGAACTTCATCCCTTCCATGATAATTTTTCCCATTATGGTACCTCATGAAACAACAAATAATAAAGCCGCGGCAGGATTCGCAAAAAATCATAACATGACTGCGCATAAGCCACCGCACGCTTTCCGCCTGCAGCCAGCAGCGACGGACTTCCGCAGCACTCCGCCAAAACAGCCGCCAACCGCTCCCTATTCCCAATCGGAAACACCCTGCCACAGCGTCCCTCATCGGTCATATCCGCAGAGCTGTCAATATCCGACGTTACCATATAGCAGCCGCAAAACATCGCTTCAGCCGCCACATTGGGTGTTCCCCCTTCCAGCTCAGACGTCATCGCAAAGATTTTTGCCCGCTTGTACCAGTCCAGCAAAAGCTTCTTGTCCATAATCTTACCCGTGCACACCACGCGCCCCTGAAGCTGCGGATGCTCATCCATATAGACATGCAGCCAACTCATGAATCGCGCCTCTGTCGGCCCTACCAATGCTAGTTTCCAGTCATGATACTGTACTGGCAAAGCTGCATAAGCCTCAACCAATAGTTCATTATGCTTCTGTTCTGTACCAATACGACCTACCGTCAGGATGAGATTTTCCTTCTTCGCCCAATTCACCTGCAAATCAATCCCCGCAAAATTATAAAATCCATTGGGAATATAATCGATGATACACGGCCACTTCTGACTTAAATAATCCTGCATCCGACGGCAGCTGGCACCGATCACATCACACTGCTGCAAGAACCGGCGAAAAGCTGGTGTATTCCACTCCAACCGCTCTGCCGAATAAATATTCAAATCAAGCTCCAGATATATTTTCCCATCCGGCCGCAGCTGACGATAGAAATCCACCAGCGGGATATATCCCTGCCACGGCCCATGCAAGACCAGCACATCCATATCTTTTGCATGTTCACGAATATACCCTATTCCTGTTTCCGTCTCTGCATCAGGTAAAAAATCCATTTCCAAACCAGCAACATACCTATCCAATGAGGGATATTCCCCGAGACATGTTCCTACCATCACCGCCCGGAATCCATATTCCTTATAGAAAAGATACAATAACAAACCGCAATTCTTCGTCAATTGCTGATCATTCCAGCCATGAAATCGCGCAATGCTATAGATTCCCCGACGTC
>CALYVJ010000291.1 GCA_945494195.1 uncultured Selenomonas sp.
CGATGTACTTCCATATGTTTGCCTTTTTGTCCCTTGATTTCCAATCCGTCTCCTTTGTAGTGGTCAAGCATTTTTGTAACACTTGTGTCTTAATAATTGCTGATTCCTGTCCTGGCTTCGAACGGAGTCTTGTAACCATTATATGAATGTGGCCGCACATGGTTATACCAGACATAAGCGAACTCTTCAACAGATGCATAAAGATCGTCCTCTGCTAGATAGTCATGCAGGTAAATCCATTCATTCTTTAGCGTATTGAAGTAGCGCTCCATCGGAGCATTATCATATGGATAGCCAGCTTTGCTCATACTTTGGGTAATACCTGCCGATTCGGGTGTGTCAATAAGTTTGTGTAAATAAATTTAAAGCGCCATTTCTAAAAAGAGAAATATTGATATTTATAAATTCGTATGCTATACTTAGGACAATGAGAAGATTAATTCGCTTTTAGGCATTTAATCACCGGCAAAAGCCCCTTAGCATACGATTCGCGGTCGTTGCTAAGGGGCTTTTGCTTTGCCATCTAGTGTTTCGCGGACACCTTCAGGCTACTGCCGTGACTTGAAGTAACGGTCGTAAATATACGCGGCAATAACGCCACAGACTATATTTACTGCAAATGAGAAGACTAAATCAAGCATTTAAGCACCTCCCTTCCAAGAGGTGTCTGCACAGCAGCATGAGTAGTATATCACAAGCTATACATATTAATCACCGAATAGAGGTGATTTATCATGGCCGTTTATTACGACGCAGACCACAAAACCTACTACTGCAAATTCAACTACACCGACTGGACAGGCAAGAAACGCTATACCACAAAGCGCGGCTTTTCTGGCAAACGTGCAGCGGAGAAATTCGAACGAGAATTTAAGGCGGCCGCCCTGGAATCGACTGACATATATCAATATCCAATTTTCGTCAATGCTTAATTTCGCCGTAAGGTATTATGGCCTCAAGAAGAATCCTTTCCAGTCTACCGGCGCCATCAAAAAAAGGACAGCCGAAATGTCTATATGGGAAGAATCCCAGTTCCTAAGCGCCCTCCAGCATGTTTCCTCTCCTTTTTATCGACTCGAGTTCCTTATCCTTTTTTACTCAGGCATGCGGATTGGTGAATTTAAAGCGCTGGAGATAAGCGACTTCGATTTTGCCCATGATACAATAAGCATTTCGAAATCTTATTCCAGCATTTCGCGAACCATCACACCGCCAAAGACGGATAGCTCCGTTCGTATAATCTCCATGCCACATTTGATTATGGACCGTCTGCAGCAGTATCTGGCCAAGTTATCCTATGAACCATCCCCACTTTTTCCTCAAGATGGCCGAACGATAGCCTACCAACTAAAGAAAATGGCCAAAGCCGCCCACCTGCCGCCCATTCGCGTTCACGATCTACGTCACTCCCACGCATCCTACCTAATCCATAAACATATCCCCATCACATCCATAGCGAAACGCCTTGGCCATAAGAACCCATCCATCACGCTATCCGTTTATTCCCACATCTACAAAGACTCTGACAGCCAAATAGCGGACATGATGGACGAATCTCTCAAAAAGTTGGTCAATGGTTAGTCAACCGTAAAAATATAAGCCTGTGACTCCTTAGTTTATAAGGTGTCACAGGCTTTTTTGCTAAAATTTAACATAGTTTAGCATAGATTACCATGACAAGCAAATTATTTTTCGCAAATTCAGCGATTTTTTTCTTTCATTTCCGCAATCTTATCCATAATCGACTGAGAAAAGGCTTCCAGCTGCTCCTTGTCCTTGTGATTCCCCGTAAACTTCATGGGTTCACCGTAAATGACTTTGAGTTTTGGAAAATAGCCGCCGTTGGCAAAAATATGATCCGTGCCGATGATAGCCGCAGGTACCACCGGAGCTCCTGTCATTGATGCAATCAAGCCGACGCCTGCTTCGGCCTTGCGCATCTTTCCCGTGCGGCTGCGGGTTCCCTCCGGGAACAAGCCCAGACAGCGACCCTGTTTGAGGACCTGCATGGCCGCCTTGATGGCTCCGCGATCAGCTGCCCCCCTCTTGATGGGAAACGCATGACAGGCGGTAATCGCCCGGCCGAAGACCGGATTTTTGAAGAGCTCGACCTTTGCCATGTAGCTTACCGGCCGGGATAGGAACGTTGCCACAAAAGGAGGGTCCCAATTGCTCATGTGATTGGCAGCCAAAATGACGGCTCCCTCCTTCGGCATATTTTCTCGACCAATAATCTCCGCCCGAAACAGGACTTTAAATATGATGCCAAAAACAATCTGAAGCAATCCGTAAAGCATCGAATCACCTCACTGGCACAAGGAAAGAATGCGGGAAACGACTTCGTCGATGGAAAGCCCTGTCGTATCGAGAAGGGTTGCATCCTCGGCCTGTACCAGCGGAGAAATCTCGCGCTCGCTATCAGCCTTATCCCGGGCAGCGATATCCTGCTGGAGTTTCTCCCGCGTTATGTCGTAGCCCTTTTCCTTCAGTTCCTTCCACCGGCGCTTAGCCCGCTCCTCGATGGAAGCTGTCAAGAAAATCTTCACATCCGCATTCGGCAGCACATTCGTGGCGATATCCCGGCCATCCATGAGTACGGAACCACGCTCTGCCATCTTGCGCTGAAGGTCAACCATCTTAACGCGGACAGGGCCCAGTGCTGCCACTTGGGAAACAATACCGCTGACCTCCGGCGTACGGATCGCCGTACTGACGTCCGTGCCATCAACAGTAACCTTCGTCTTGCCATCTGCGTACTGCAGATTCACATCGATGTCCTTGACCACTTCTAAGATCAGTTCATCGGTAATCTCCTTCCCCTGCTGCAGGGTTTTCCAGGCAACAGCACGATACATAGCGCCTGTATCGATATAGGTGTAGCCGAGTTCCTTGGCAGCCAGCTGGGCAACAGTACTCTTGCCGGCCCCCGCCGGTCCATCAATGGCAACAACTAATTTCTTCAAAATCTTTTCCTCCTAAATGAGTAATTTGTTGGTTAGCGTAAGCTGTCCAACGTCTGGTAAAACGTCGGA
>CALYVJ010000292.1 GCA_945494195.1 uncultured Selenomonas sp.
CAGACATTCGGTCAAGGAACAGGCTGTAGAAGAATTGCAGGATTTCGTAACTGGCAAAATCAAGTATGTTCTTGTGGGCTTGATTGTGCTTTTAGCTGGAGCCCTGGTGTGGTTCCTTTGGGGAACCGGGGATGATGGCGAAGTACACTACAAGAGCTTGAAAGGAGATCCGGCGGTAGAGGAGCGTTCTCGGGAAAGCAGTAAACCTGCATCGTTTCCGCCACCAGCGTATGATTCCCATGAAGAGAAACTTCATCCGGGAAATTCGAATGGAAATATTCCGGCGGCAGAAGAGGCACCGTCAGGCCCGGTGATGATTGATGGCAAGCAGCGTGTCCCGGAAGGAACACAGGAAAAGAATCCAGAATTCCGGAATGAGTTGAAAGAGCGGCCGGGAACTAAAGCATCAGGTGGGGAACCAGTTGATGTGGGGGAAAAAGTTTGAAAGGAAGTAATATATGAGCATATTGAACGTATCCCATTTATCCCATAGCTATGGAGGCCGTGAGATTTTTGAGGACGTTAGTTTCCGTTTGCTGAAAGGTGAGCATGTTGCCTTGGTGGGCGCCAATGGTGAGGGGAAATCTACGTTTCTTTCCATTATCACCGGTCAGCTTACGCCAGATGCGGGAACGATTGAATGGGCAAAACGCGTTAAGGTTGGCTATCTTGACCAGCATGCAATACTCAAAGCCGACATGACGATTCGCGATACCCTCCGGACGGCTTTTGAAGATATGGTACAGGCGGAGCAGGAAATGCTGGCTGCTTACGATAAGATGGGAGATGCCACACCGGAAGAAGTGGATAAGCTAATGAAGGATGTCGGCGATATCCAGGATATGCTGGAGGCGGGCAGTTATTACACGCTCGATGCGCGGATTGAAGAGGTTTCCGCTGGCCTTGGCCTGCGGGACATTGGACTTGACCGTACCGTTGATGAACTTTCGGGAGGACAGCGCACGAAGGTGCTGCTGACAAAACTTTTGCTGCAGAATCCGGAAATCCTGATTCTCGATGAGCCGACAAATTATCTCGATGCAGAGCACATCACTTGGCTGACAAATTACCTGCAGAATTATGAGAATGCCTTTATCCTTGTTTCTCATGATGTGCCGTTCCTCAATGCGGTTACCAACGTGATTTATCATGTTGATAATTTAAGTTTGGACCGCTATACGGGAAGCTATGAAAAATTTGAGGAAATGGCGGCATTGAAACGCCGTCAGGAGGAAGCTGCCTATGAGCGCCAGCAGGCAGAAATCAAGAAAGAGCAGGATTTTATCCAGCGCAATAAGGCACGGGTGGCAACGCGTGGTATGGCGAACAGCCGGCAAAAGCGTCTCGACAAAATGGAAGTCTTGACGAAACGTCAGGAGAAACCGAAACCGCATTTTCACTTTCAATCCGATCGTACGCCGTCGCGGTTTGTCATCGAGGGTAAGCGGCTGGTGCTGGGCTATGATACCCCGCTTACCAATCCGGTGGACATCCGGGTGGAGCGCAACAAGAAAATTGCGATTCGAGGGACGAATGGCTTAGGTAAATCCACGTTGCTCAAAACTATGTTAGGGATGATTCCCGCAATTTCTGGCAATGTGGAATTGGGTGAGTTTGTGTCGGTTGGCTATTTTGAGCAGGAAAGTGCTTCGGGGAATTCCAATACGGCTTTGGAAGAGCTGTGGCAGGAATATCCGGGGATGAGCAATTTTGAAGTCCGGGCGGCGCTGGCTTCATGCGGCCTGACCAATGAGCATATCACCACGAAGATGATGGCACTTTCGGGTGGTGAAGCGGCCAAGGTCCGTCTCTGCAAAATCATGCAGAAGCCAGTCAATCTGCTGGTTCTCGACGAGCCTACGAATCATTTGGATGTGGAGGCCAAAAAAGAACTCAAGCGGGCGATCAAAGAGTATAAGGGAACAGTTTTGTTGGTTTCCCATGAACCAGATTTTTACGAGGATATCGTGGATTCGGTTTGGAATATTGAAAACTGGTCAACCAAGATCATTTGACCGTAGCAGGAAAATGATCATAAAAAAGAAGGTGGACAAAATGCTTTGGCATTTTGTCCACCTTCTTTTTTATGGCTGCTTCCAGGTACTGCGGTATTTTCCAGGTGGCATACCTACGAATTTGCGGAAGACAGACTGGAAGTAGTTGGAATTATTATAGCCGCATTGCATGGCTATGGTGGTGACGCTTTGTTTCGTGGAGAGCAACAGATTCTGGGCTTCAGAGATACGCAATTGAGTGATGTATTGCATGGGAGAACAGCCCGTGCATTCCTTGAAAATATGTGACAGATAGTATGGGCTGATGTGTAGGTTCTGTGCAATTTGCGACAGAGAAAGTTCTTCTAGATAGTGATTGTCCAGATAGGTTTTGATATGTTGCCCTAAGGTATAGGCAGAATCGTGATTAGCAACGGCAGTGTGATTATATTGTTCCAACATCAGCAGTATCAGAGCCTGGGCTAGATGATTGCATGCTTCTTGATGACGTGGAGAAGGGAGACTGGTGATTACTTTCTTTATTTGCTGAAGAAGTTGGGCGATTAATGGATAGGTGTGCCCTGCGTGGATGATGGGGACGGCTTCTGAGGGGAGAAACTGTCCTGGGGGTAATCCTTTAATCTGCAGACGCTTAAAACCTAGCGCTAAGGCCCGTGTGGCGGTGCCGTTTTGGGGCGAAAAGGAACGCAGGCAGCCCTGATTAACGAGAACAATATCGCCCCTGCTTACCGGATGGGAAGTGTTGTGGATGGTGCAGGTGCCGCTGCCCTTCATAATGATGAGGATTTCTGCCTGATCACAGCAATCTGCTGGTAATGGCAGAGTACCGGAGGACAGGAGGCAGAGATAAGATAGTTGTACCTTCTGTTCTGACGTAAATACCGGATTCGTCGCAGGTTTAAAAGTAAGCATTGCCATAAAATCGTCCTTTTCCAATGATAGCAAGAATATGTAATAGGAATAAAAACAAAGCAAAATAATGAAGAATAAGCAGAAATGAT
>CALYVJ010000293.1 GCA_945494195.1 uncultured Selenomonas sp.
TTGTATCAGAAAAGATGGGTTTCAGTATGAATACCTTTTGACCTTCTGCCAGTATTCCTTTTACGACATGCCTTCCCAACAAGCCCGTTGCTCCTGTCACTAAAAAGCATTTATTCATTGCTGATTCACCGCTTCTTTGATTACTTTTATCATATAATCTAGCTTTTCATCACTCATTCCTGGATATACGCCTACCCAGAATGTATCGTTCATAATACGGTCAGTATTTTCAAGATTGCCTACTACTCGGTAACCTTCCCCTTTAGCACGCATCTCATCAAAGCACGGGTGCTTGATGAGATTTCCCGCAAAGAGCATCCTCGTCTGTACGCCCTTGCTTTCAAGATAAATTACCACCTTCTTGCGGTCTATTCCTCTACAAGTCATCATGAATCCAAACCAACTTGGCTTGCTATTTTCCACCGGTACTGGCAAGATAAGTTTATCGCTTACTTCCTGAAGCCCTTCGTATAAGCGATTGAAGTTATAGCGGCGGCGTTCCACAAATTTCGGAAATTTTTCCAACTGCGCACAACCAACTGCTGCCTGCATATCCGTGATATTTAGATTCAATCCGAAATGGCTATAGACATATTTATGATCATACCCTTGCGGAAGCTCCCCATATTGTCCATCGAAACGATATCCGCAGAAGTTATCCTGGCCCGACGGGCAGACACAGTCACGTCCCCAGTCACGCATCGACCGCACGATTTTATGCAGCAAAGGATTTTTCGTATAGACAGCGCCACCTTGCCCCATCGTCATATGATGCGGGGGATAGAAACTTGAGGTGCCGATATCACCAATCGTTCCTGTCATTTGTTCACAGCCATCAATCGTATATGTAGAACCTAAAGCATCACAGTTATCCTCAATCAGCCATAGATTATGCTGCGCACAAAATGCTTTAACTGCTCCTAAATCAAAAGGATTACCTAATGTATGAGCAATCATCACCGCCTTAGTTCGCTTAGATAAGGCTGCCTCCAGCATGGTTACATCGATATTATATTGCGGAATTGTCACATCGACAAAAACAGGTACTGCACCATAACTAACAATCGGTGCTACTGTAGTGGGAAAGCCAGCCGCTACGGTGATAACCTCATCACCGCGACGAATACGCCGCTCCTTTAGTAGCGGTGACGTCAAGGCCATAAAGGCCAATAAGTTAGCCGATGACCCTGAATTGACTACGGAAACGTATTTCGTCCCCAGATATTTGGCCAGCCCTTTTTCAAAAGCATCTACATAGCGTCCAGATGTCAGCCAAAATTCCAAAGCACTGTCCACTAAATTACACATCTCTTTGGAATCATAGACGCGTGAAGCATAGGGTATCCGATCTCCCTCATGAAATTTTACTGCTGGTTTATGGTAGGTATCACAATACTCTTTGACCAGTTCCAGAATCTTATCATGCATCTCTTGCTGATTCATCACACTATATCTCCTCTTAAAAACTCTTCGATTTGTGCATCCATCAAGCCAGCAATCGGCTGGTCATTTTGCCACGCTTTTGCCCACTCCACAGTTTTCTCTACAGCTTTATCAATATGCCAGCGTGGATGCCAGCCAAATTTCCCCTTTATTTTTGAGCAATCCAGTTTCAAAAAACGCGCTTCATGCGGCCCAGGTATAGAAATGTCCTGCCATTCTAATTTTTCGCCCCATGCCTGACAAAAAATATCACAAAGCTTACCTGTTGTCACGCAATCACATTCATCAGGCCCCACGTTATACCAACCTGCATAGCTGTTATCTTCATACTGTGCCTGTGCGATGAGCAAGTATGCATAAAGCGGCTCCAATACATGCTGATACGGACGGGTAGACTGTGGATTCCGAACTTCAATATTCCTGCCCTGATATGCCGCCCGAATGCAGTCAGGAATGATACGGTCCTGAGCAAAGTCACCTCCACCGATGACATTTCCTGCCCTTGCCGTTGACACCGCTACACCAGCCTCCTGTAGGAAACTATTGACATAGCTATGCGTCACCAATTCCGAACAGCTTTTACTATTCGAATAAGGATCAAAGCCATCTAATGGCTCGTTTTCCCGATAGCCCCATACCCATTCCTTGTTCTGATACACTTTATCCGTTGTCACGTTAAGCACTGACTTGACACCAGCCGATTGCCGAACACACTCCAGTAAATGAACAGTGCCCATCACATTCGTTTCATATGTACCTACCGGATCTCGATAGCTTTCTCTGACAATTGGCTGTGCGGCTAAATGCAAAACGATTTCCGGATTGGCTTCGCCAAAAGCCCGTTGCATGGCTGAAAAATCACGTACATCACCAATAACTGAGTTCATTCCCGCTGCAATCCCTGACGCTTCAAAAACACAAGCCCCCTCATCCGTCGGTGAGGGTAAGGAGAATCCTGTCACTTCGGCACCTAGAAGCTCTAGCATCTTGCAAAGCCACATACCCTTAAAGCCTGTATGGCCTGTGATAAAGATTCGCTTTCCCTTATAAAAATCTGTTTTGATTGTTACCATAGTTTCCACGGTGCCTTTCCACTTTCCCAAAGTTTTTCCAATCGTTTTTTATCCCGCAAAGTATCCATGCACTGCCAAAATCCATGATGTTTATAAGCTACGACTTGATGATCTTTAGTCAGTTGCTCCATCGGCTCCTGCTCAAACATGACATTTCCTTGAATGTATTCAAACACGTCCGGTTCCAGCACCATATAGCCACTATTGATATAGCCGACATCATTCTTGCTCTTCTCGCGAAAAGCTAATACATCATCCCCGTCTAAATCCAAAAAACCAAACCGGCTTTCCGGTTTGGTAGCAGTAATGGTACAGCATTTCCCATGAATCTGGTGAAATTTTAACAATGCTGCAATATCCACATCAGCTACGCCATCACCATATGTCATCATAAATGTCTCATTTTGTATATAGGGTTCAATTTGTTTGATGCGGGCCCCCGTCAGCGTATCATAGCCAGTATCCACAATGGTCACTTTC
>CALYVJ010000294.1 GCA_945494195.1 uncultured Selenomonas sp.
TGTTTGCGCGGGATTCAAACCTTCAAAAATTTCCAAAACGTCCTCCTGTATCCTAATCAACGGAATAATAAGCCTTCCCCAGATGGGGAAGGCTTTGATTTCTATGGTATTGTACGGCCAGTCTTAGTTGGCAATGCGTTTTACTGCCTCGGAAAGTGGCGGGATGATCTGCTTCTTGCGGCTCATGACGCCCGGCAGGTAGACATGGGTACCGCTGGCATCCTTCTTGAAAGCTTCGCCGATAAGCGTCTTTGGCGAACCAGCGTACAAGAGATACGTTGCCTCTTCCAGAATATCCGTAACCATGACCAGGCTCATGTCAAAACCTTCTTTTTCACAGATATTGGTCATAGCCTCAACCATCTGCGGCTCAAGATCCATAACCTCCTTCGGGTCCATAACAGAAATCTGGCTGACGATGATTCGGTAGTCGCCAATCTGGAACTCCTTGAGGTCGTTCTTGGCAATCTCCACCGGGGTCATATCACCGATACCGGAACCAGCTTTGAGCATAGCCATGCCATACTCGTTGATATCAACACCAGCGATTTCAGCCAGACGCTCTGCCGTCTTCTTGTCGTACTCCGTGCAAGTCGGAGACTTGAACAGTACCGTATCCGAAAGGATAGCCGAGAGAAGCAGACCAGCAACCGAAGCCGGGATTTCCACATCATTCTGCCAGTGCATATTGGCAACGATCGTCGCCGTGCACCCCACCGGCTCCGCATGGGTGTAAATCGGCTCGCTAGTCTGGATGCCACCTAAACGATGATGGTCGATAATCTCAACAATCTTAGCTTCCTCAATGCCCTCAACAGCCTGACCGCGTTCGTTGTGGTCCACGAGAATAACCTGCTCGCGCTCTGGCATAACCATGTTATCACGAGAAATGATGCCGACGAGGCGGCCATTCTCGATAACCGGATAGTTGCGATAATTCGTCTCTTCCATCGCGCCCTTGATATCCGACAGCATATCCAGCGGTTTGAAGCAAACCGGGTCAGCGTGCATAATGCGGCGGATTGGCACGCACTGGTTGATCAGGCGGGCAATCGTATAAGTATCATATGGCGTCGACAGGACGAAAGTATTCTGCTCCTCCGCCAGTTCCAGGACCTCTGCACATACGCGGCCACCGCCCGTAATAATCATGCAGGAAACGCCCTGTTTTACAATGTCAATCATCGTCTCGTCATGACGGTCACCAACGAGGACGATGTCTTTTTTATCGATGACTTTTTTGATGGTTTCGATGCTGCCAGCAGCAATGCGGACACTTCCCTCGATGAAAGCACCTTCATCGCCAGCCACGAGAACCTCGCTGTCCGTAGCAGCAATGATGTCACGATAGCGAACACGCATCTCGGAAAGATTCTGCATCGAGAGCTCCTGGAAGTAGCGTTTTGCCAAATCTGAAACCGTGACGATACCAACCAACAGGCCCTTGCTGTCCGTTACCGGAACCGATTTAAGGTCATGCTCACGCATGACTTCGCCCAAATGACGAAGTGTATCATGCTGCTTTACCACGATTTTGCAGTCCATGGTAATATCTTTTACCCGCGGGTAAAGATCCGTCAAGAGAAGCGGCTGCTCTACCTTGAAATACTCCAGCGCGTATTTCGTCTCAGCATTGACTTTGCCTGCACGTGCTGGAACAACATTCTGTCCAAGAGCCTGCTTCAAATGCGCATAACCGATGGCCGAACAGATAGAGTCTGTATCCGGGTTGCGATGTCCGATTGTGTAGATTGGTTTCGTATTCTTCATGGTTTGGAAAAACCTCCTCAAAATATCTAAGCGTGACCTGCGTCACGATTTTTACATAGTCCGTTTTTTATTATACCGCTAGACCCCACGGTGCGTCTAGTTCTTTCTTTCGATTGGTAGTAACTTTTACTCCTATCCCTACCTAATGCAAAAAGCAGCGAATCCTTACAAAAATAAAAGCGGGCGACTTGACTTGTCAAACTGCCCACTTTGCGTTCTATATATTCCGTTTATTTGACGAGCTCACCATATAACTCCGGCCGACGGTCGCGGAAAACGCCCCAGCTCATGCGGTCTTGCTGGCACTGCTCCAGGTCAAAGGAGACAGTGAGTATCGTTTCATCACTGCGATTCGCCTCGGCAACAATGGCACCTGTGTTGTCGGCGATAAAGGAGGAGCCATAGAAACTCAGTGCCGACGACTGGCCGCCGTTTTCTTCGCTGGGCTCGACCTCCTCGACGCCCACGCGGTTGGCCGCGACGACTGGCACGAGATTGCAACCCGCATGGCCCTGCATGCAACGGCGCCAATGGGGCATGCTGTCCGCCCCCAGGATGGGCTCGGAGCCGATGGCCGTCGGATAGAGCAGCAGCTCGGCGCCTAAAAGGGCCATGGCCCTGGCCGCCTCGGGGAACCATTGGTCCCAGCAGATGCCGACACCAATCTTGCCATAGCGGGTCGTCCAGACCTTGAAGCCTGTATTGCCCGGCGTGAAGTAGAACTTTTCCTGGTAGTAATGGTCGTCAGGAATATGGGTCTTGCGGTAGATGCCGAGGACCTTGCCATCGGCGTCCAGCATCGCAATGCTGTTGAAGAGCCGCGTGCCATCCTTTTCATAGAAACTGATGGGCAGTACGACCTCAAGCTCGCGGGCAACCTGCTTAAAATACTGCACCGCCGGATTTTCCTCGGCCGTTGTGGCAAAGTCATAGAATTCATACTGCCGCTGCTGGCAGAAATAGGGCCGCTCGAAAAGCTCGGGCAGCAGGATGACATTGGCCCCCTGCTTCGCCGCTTGCCGCACCAGTGCATCGGCCTTCTGGATATTTTCCTGTACGTCAGCCGTCATCTGCATCTGCACGGCAGCTACGGTCACATTTCGCATCGAATCACCTCGTTGATCAAATCATACTGCTGGTATCTGCTGGGTCAGGCAATGGAAATTGCCCCCGCCGACAATAACAGCCCGGGCAGGCAGCCCCACGACCTTGCGCTCGGG
>CALYVJ010000295.1 GCA_945494195.1 uncultured Selenomonas sp.
CTTGATGACGAAGTTTTCCGCCAATTGCGTATTGAAAATTTATGCGCTGATTGGTATGGTAGATATTCTTTATACGGCATTGGCTCCGGGCATGACGGCCCTCTATGGTGCTGTATTGGTAAGTTTTTTGTTCGGGCCGTGCTGGGCAACAATTTATGCGCGTACCTTGGATGCGGTGGAGAAAAAATACACCGAGACTGCTGGCGCTATTATTGTCATGTCCATTGTCGGTGGTGCTTTCGTTCCGGCTATCCAAGGTTATGTTTCGGATGTAACGGGTTCGATGCAGTTATCCTTCATCATTAACGTTCTTTGCTTTGCCTTTATTGGCTGGTATTTCCACAAAGAGCATAAGCTGGAGACAGAGGATGAGGAGGCGCTGGTCGTTGCAAATCATAACGCATGAAAATTTTCGTCAGTATGGCAGAATCCTGCCGTTGGATTTGAGTGATTTTGTGGCTCGCATGAGAGCCCGGGAGGCAGTTCCAGAAGGAGAAGTCATTTACGAAGCTTCTGTTCCGGACTTAGAGAAAATGGCTCTTTTCCAGACTCTGCAACAGGAAGTGTTTGGCGGGATTCCAACAGAATTGGGGCATTGCAGCGGATGGAATCATAAACTCAATGGACTGGAATATCATCGTTCGTCAGAGATCGATTTAGCAGCTACGGACCTTGTCCTGATGCTGGGGCGCCAGCAGGACATTGATTGGGATACGTATACTTATGATACGTCAAAAGTGGAGTGCTTCAGGATTCCGGCAGGAACAGCGGTGGAGCTTTATGCGACGACGCTCCATTTCGCTCCTGGCAGCGTTGGCCATGCGGAATTTCGCATGGGGGTAGCGCTGCCGCGCGGAACAAATGAAACATTGGCTGAACCTGCAGCGGGCAGTGGAGAAGACCGGCTGCTGATGAATAAGAATAAATGGCTGCTGGCTCATGAAGAGAGCGGCCTGCAAAAACAAGGGGCGTGGATTGGACTGCGTGGAGAAAATATAACGGTCTGATCGGGAAACGCCGGAGGAGAGAGAAATTATCATGAAGAATGTGTTAGTGGTTGGCAGCCTGAATATGGATTTCGATGTGTATATGGAAAGACGTCCGTTACCGGGGGAAACGGTAATGGCCAAAAATCTTAAATTGGTCCCGGGCGGTAAAGGGGCCAATCAGGCGTATGCTTTGGGAAAACTGGGTGTAAAAACGGCGATGGTTGGCGCTGTGGGAAAGGATTCTTTTGGCCAGCAAATGCTGGAAAATCTGCATAGTGTGTGTGTGGATACGGCTGGGATACTGGTCTCAGAGAATTCAGAAACGGGGAAGGCTTTTATCGAAGTAGAGGATAACGGCCAGAATAGTATCAGTGTGATAGCTGGTGCGAATTATGAGGTGGATGGGAAGCTGATCCGCGAAAACCGTCATTTGTTTGAAGCGGCTGATGTGGTAGTTATGCAGCTGGAAATCCCCCTGCCGGCCGTAATGGAAGCTGCTCAATTAGCACGAGAATGCGGGAAGATGGTCGTTATAGACCCAGCACCAGCAAAAGCAGATTTTCCCGCGGAGTTGTATCCGCTGATTGATATCACAAAACCAAATGAAACT
Organism: uncultured Selenomonas sp.; assembly: GCA_945494195.1. Taxonomy (GTDB): domain Bacteria; phylum Bacillota; class Negativicutes; order Selenomonadales; family Selenomonadaceae; genus Selenomonas_A. The sequence continues at coordinate 1,600 of CALYVJ010000295.1, forward strand.
GAACTGTCGGTTTTGACCGGAATGCCGACCGATACGGAAGAACAGGTAATTGCTGCGGCACGAAGCCTCACGGCCAAAGGGGTGGGTGCTGTCCTCGTAACACTTGGCGGCAATGGCACGATGCTGGTTACGAATGAACGGCTGCAGACTTTCCCCGCATATAAAGTCAAAGCCGTTGATACAACTGCGGCCGGGGACTGTTTCTTGGCGGCATTCCTGAGTGCCTTTGATGGGGAAAATTATGTGGATGCCATCGATTTTGCGGCGCGGGCGTCGGCTATTGCTGTCACGCGCCCCGGGGCACAAACCTCGATTCCGAATTGTGAGGAGATACAGGCTTTTCGCGTTTCTTGATTCGGCTTTTTCTTAGGGAGTAATTGTTGCAAAGGGCAGGGGATCATCCTAGTGATGATTCCCTGCCCTTCATTTTTTTGCTTAAATTTATAAAATTTTGTTAAAGGCAGGATTATAGGGCGTGATGTCGAACGGATATATACAGAAATTATAAGGGATATTAAGGATATAGGAGGAGTTTATCATGTCATTAAAGGGACGTTTTGTCATCATGATCGTCGGTACGGCGATATTGACAACAGTGTTGGTCAGTGCGCTATTTATCACCAATCTTATCAGTGAGACTGACCGTCAGGTGGAAATGTATCGTCAGACCCTGACCCAGGATGTGGAACGGGAGCTCAAGATTGAAACAGAATCGGCGATTTCTATCATCAAGCAGGTTTATGACCGTCAGCAGAAGGGAGAGCTGACAGAGGAACAAGCCAAGAAAGAAGCCGCAAACCTGATTCGCCAGATGCGTTATGATGATGGCAATGGCTATTTCTGGATTGATACCTATGACGGTGTCAATGTGGTTTTACTGGGCCGTGATACCGAAGGAAAATCCCGTATTGATTTGGTAGATCCGGCGGGGCGGCATTTCATCAAGGAAATGATTGAGAATGGTCGCAAAGATGGCGGCGGTTACACGGATTTGATGTTTGCAAAACCAAATGAGACAACGCCGCTTCCCAAACGCAACTACACGGCAACCTTTGCCCCGTATCAGTGGGTGGTAGGTACTGGCGTTTGGATTGACTATATTGATACGAAGGTGGCTGAGGAGCGGGCTGAGGCAGATGGGACATTCTGGGCCAGCCTTTTGAAACTCGGTGGTATCATCGTCGTGCTGCTGGCGGTCTTTATTGGCCTGGGGATGTATGCCGCTGGAACAGTGGTTGGACCTATTCTCTTGGTCACCAATCGGTTGGGAATTCTCGCGACTGGTGATTTCCGCAAGGATGAATCCCTCACGGAAGTCATGCATCGCAGTGATGAGATTGGCGAGATGAGCCAGGCGCTGCAGAAACTCCAGCAGCAGGTCCATGATAT
>CALYVJ010000296.1 GCA_945494195.1 uncultured Selenomonas sp.
TTTTTTGCACATGAAAAAGGACTGCTGCACGTCACATTACGTGCAACAGCCCCTTTTCTGCGTGTTGTTCCCTATCGTTATTTTTTCCTAGGATACACACCGATGGTCAATTCATTGAGGATTGGCAGCTGATCGCCGATTTTGCGGCAGATTATTGCTCCTAGCATGGCAAGCGCCAGAGTGGCAAAGTAGAAGACGATGGCAATCGGTGCAGTCATAATGCGTCCGCTATGCTGGAGTATCATGGCCAGGTAAGTGATGGCAATTGGGTGACCCAGGTAGGCAAAATATGAATGCTTGCCAAGTTGATGTAGCAAGGGATTGAAAAATGCAGGATAGTTTTGATACGTAAAAATCGTAAAGAAGAACATCGATGCCGTGATGGTGTAGAAAATCCCGGCGGGGCAAAGCTGATGGGCAGTATTGATAGCCTCTAGCGGGGTATAGCCATCGACAGCAATCAACTGGTAGTAGTAAGCGAGCAGGGTGGCAAAGCTGGCCCAGAAAAAGGCTGTGATGCCGAGGTGATGTTTCTTCATGAATTTCATGAATGCATCAATATGAACGGCAAGATAACCGCCGAGTACGAAAATGAACACATAATGCATGACCCAATAGTTTAGGCGATACATTAAGAATGGTTTGAGGATTGACGTGTCAGGCAGTCCGTAGACAAAGATATTGAAACTGGTAGAGAAACTGGACCAATAGTCAAAGGCGAGTTGGGCGAGCAACAAAAGCGAAAGACTTATGCGGCCGGCGCGCCGTACCATCCAAATCCAGAGTGGCATCAAAAGGTAGAACCAGAGCAGGATGACAAGAAAGTAAAGTTGATATTTTGCATTGCCGAAGAACAGCAAGACAAGGAGGTGCAATGGGTCAGGAAAGCCCACCCCATAAAGCCAGCCATCGTGCAGAAGATAGAAGAAGGACCAGACCAGATAAGGGATGAGGACCGTTTTGAATCGCCGCTTCATAAAGCAACGGTAATCAAATGGCGCCGATAGATCCAGATTGTAGAACAGGCCGAAGGCAGAGATGAAGAAGAAAATCGGTACGCTAAAACGCGTGGCAACCTCAAAGAGAGCAACGAGGTCGACGTTGGCAGCAGTATTGCTAAGATATTGGGAACCGACATGGATACCGATAACGCCCATCATCGAGATTCCGCGGATATATTCGATGGCGGCCAGCCGTGGTTTGCGTGGCTTAGCTGTCGGGACTGCGTTTTCTTGCATGAAATAAACTCCTTGTTATGTAAATGGTGCGATTAATTTTCGAGAATGTAGTCGATATGGATGCGGGCGGTAAGTGATAAGCTGCCTGGTTCAATCGTCGTGGCTGCTGCAGTCTTGGCGGCGGCCAGCATCGCATTATCATAGCGGCGTGATTCGAGATATCCGGTGCTTTCGGATACAGTCTTGATGCCGATGATGCGCTTGCCCAGCCCTTGAGCCAGAATGTCAGCCTTATCCTGGGCATCTTGTACGGCCTTCATCAGAGCTTCCTTGCGAACGGCTTGCGTGTCACTGGCCGTAAAGTCGAGGGAGTGGATTTCGTTGGCTCCAGCACTAAGGGCGGCGTCGATGACTTTGCCGGTTTTATGGATATCACGGACGATGACGATGATGGAATTATTTACTGTGTAGCCGTTGATTTCGTTGCGATGGCTATCCGACGTGCGATAGTTAGGGTGGAACGAATAGTTATTGGTTTGGATATCCTTGCTTTCGATGCCCAGAGCTTTAATGGCTTTATTGACCTGTTCAGTGGTCCAAGCATTGTTGTTCTGTGCTTTGCCAGCATCAGTGGCTTGTGACGTTACGCCAATGGTGATGGTCGCACGGTCTGGTGCGGCGATGCCTGTGCCTTCGCCGTCAACGGACAAAGTCGGTGCGCTATTGGCTGCTGGTGCAGCAACAGCCAAACCGGATACGAACAGTGTAAGAGCCATTAAGATAAAAGCGATGCGATTGTAGTTCATAAAAAAACCTCCTTAAGAAACGTATAGAAAATTCTCGTTCTATTTTACCATATTTCATACGGAAAAAACATGTTTGGGTTCTGGGGGAACAATAGGATAAAATGTTTACAAAGTTACAAAAAAAGTTTTCTTTCTGGCAGGAGATTTGCTATAATTAAAGGAACATATAATAATATTCATAGATTATATGTAATAAGTGACAACTAGGAACAAGGGTAGATTGGAGTGCTTTAGTATGATGGCATTGAACTTCCAGGCAGCAAAACACAAGAAAATGCTCATGGAACGCACGAAAAACTGTACAGTACGTCTGGGTGATGTATCCAAACTATATCCGGAGGGTTCTGTCGTATGGATTACTACGGGCAAAAAAGGCGAACCAAAGCATAAACTTTATTCCGCCTATCTCGATAAAGTACGGGTAAAAACCATGGGAACACTGACCTCGAACGACTTGGGACATCAGAATCCGGAAATCAATTCGAAGGAAGAATTGGTAGCAGATTTCGAAAAAATCTATCAGCGCCGTATCCTTATGGAAGATACCGTAACGGTTATCTACTTCACAGAGGTACATGAAGATCTGTGATACAGCCTTTATTTATAAGGGGAAAGGCTTAAAGAAAGTCCAAGCGTACGAAAGCGGTTTTTTCGCTTGGAAGAAGTGGCTATAAACTTATGATAACACGCTCGCCAGGAACCGGTTTAGGTGTAGGAGTTACATCTTTACTGTTTCTGTGTGTGCGTGTTTTTTCATGTGGGTAGTGGGCAGGAATGACAGAGCTATGGCAAAGCGTTTACTAATGGAAAATTTTGTTGGTTTTAAATAAGGTGTACATAATGGTGAGTGGCGATGAATCATGAAATGAGGAGATATAAGCATCAAGAACTGGATAAGCGCTTCGGTACACAATTGGTGGAGGTTCTGGCGGGGGGGGGGGGGGGCGGAAAACCTTGATTTTGGGGGTAGGTTTTTTTGTCAATTGGGCAAAATT
>CALYVJ010000297.1 GCA_945494195.1 uncultured Selenomonas sp.
GGCAGGCCGCAGGTGGTATCGGAAGCCACAGATGAAGTGACCTATCATGGGCAGGAATACGGCAACGGTCAAAAGCGCCCGCAGGACTATCTGGATGAATTTACCAGCTATATCCAAGCGCATATCAACGAAGTGGCGGCTATTAGCATCATCTGCACCAAACCGGCAGAACTTACCCGGCAAAGTTTGAAGGAATTATCCCTGCTCTTAGATCGGGAGGGATTTGCTCCCACGCAGCTTGACTCCGCGATTACCGCCCTGAATGCGGAAGAAGCTGGTGCTGATATCATCAGCATTATCCGCCGCTATGCCATCGGTGCCCGCCTGATGAATCATCGGGAGAAGGTGGAACAGGCCGTGAAACGCCTGCGGGCTAACCATAAGTTCACCAAAATGCAGGATACATGGATAGAACTGATGAAAAACTATCTAATCAATGAACCTGTGCTGAACCGTGAAGCCTTGGACGAAGATTCCCGTCTGCGCAAAAAGGGCGGCTCTGCCCGTGCGGATAAACTTTTGCAGGGACAGCTAAATGGGATTATCGCCGAACTTAATGAATATATGTATGACGACGGAGGAAGAAGCGCGTGACAACTCAGGAGATTGTAGCGAAATTATGGAACTTATGTAATGTACTGATGGATGATGGCATTACCTACCATCAGTATGTAACGGAACTGACCTATATCCTGTTCCTTAAAATGGCCAAGGAAACAGGGGCGGAGGACAGCATTCCCGCAGGCTATCGCTGGGATGATTTGGCGGCATTAGATGGCATTGAACTCAAAAAGTTTTATCGGGAGCTACTGGAATATCTGGGTACGGAATGTCAGGGGCGCATCCGCGAAATCTATAACGGAGCCAGCACTAGCATTGACGAACCGGCCAACCTCAAAAAGCTCATTACCAGCATTGATGAGCTGGACTGGTACAGTGCCAGAGAAGAAGGGCTGGGCAATCTCTATGAGGGCCTGCTGGAGAAAAACGCCAACGAGAAAAAATCCGGTGCTGGCCAGTATTTCACGCCGCGTCCGCTGATCGATGTGATGACGAAACTCGTGAAACCACAAGCAGGCGAGAAGTGCAATGACCCTGCCTGTGGCACTTTCGGCTTTATGATTGCCGCTTTCCAGTACGTTTACAGCCATACCAATGGTTTTATGGACTTGGACGGCGACCAGGCGCAGTTTGAATATGAAAAAGCGTTCACGGGCTGCGAACTCGTGCATGATACGCATCGTCTGGCGTTGATGAATGCCATGCTGCATGAAATCGAGGGCAGAATCATGCTGGGGGATACTCTCTCGCCCTTGGGCAAAAATCTGGATGGGTATGATGTGGTGCTCACCAACCCGCCTTTCGGGACGAAAAAAGGCGGCGAGCGTGCTTCCCGCGATGACCTCGATGTGCTCACGAGCAACAAACAGCTCAACTTCCTCCAGCACATCTACAAGAGCCTCAAAAAAGACGGCAAAGCGCGGGCGGCTGTTGTCCTGCCGGATAACGTGCTCTTTGCCGATGGCGATGGCGCAAAAATCCGCGCCAACCTCATGGATAAATGCAACCTGCATACCATCCTGCGCCTGCCCACGGGCATTTTCTATGCGCAGGGGGTTAAGACCAATGTGCTGTTCTTTACCAGAGGAACGAGCGACAAGGACAATACCAAGGAAGTGTGGTTCTACGACCTGCGCACCAATATGCCGTCCTTCGGCAAGACCAACCCCTTGAAGCAGGAGCACTTCGCGGACTTTATGAAGGCTTACGAGGCTGAGGACAGAACCAAAGTGGAGGACGAACGCTGGAGCGTGGTGAACCGTGCAGAAATTGCCGCCAAGGGAGACAGTCTTGACCTTGGACTCATTAAAGATGACAGCATCGTGGACTACGAGGATCTGCCCGACCCGCTAACCGCTGCGGAAAATGCCGCAGACACCTTGGAAGAAGCCGTGGATATGCTGCGGGCGGTGGCCAAGGAGCTGAAACGGCTGGAGGCGTAAGGGAGAAGGTGAGTTTATGTCTGTGAGAGAAATAAGAGTAAATAATTATTCCGTATTCGATGATATAAAAATAGATACAGCGGCAGCTGTCAATGTGCTTGTCGGCCAAAATGGAACAGGAAAGACGCATCTTTTGAAGTATATCTATGTAGCATCTAAGCTTGACAAGTCAAAAGTCAATATTGATTTTTTGCGTCAATATGGGGTTCCGTTTGACAAGTCAAATTATCCTGTGCAGGGATATCTGGTAACGGATAAAGAAGAAAGCAGTTTGGATGCACTATATATTCCGGTGAAGGATATGCTGACGCATGCCAAAGGTCTGCTCTCGATGGCGGAAAAGTATCGGGATTTTCCTTTTGACCGTACGTTGACGGATATTATCAAGCGTGCGAATCAGTGGACAGTGAAAGAGCCTACCTTGCTGGCCAAAGCGATATTACCGTATCTGGAGCGCATGATGGACGGACAGGTCGTGGTGCAGGATGAGGAATTCTATATCCGTAAACACGATTAGCGAATGGTCAGCTTTGCTGTTGAAGCCGAAGGCTTAAAAAAGATAGGTTTGCTTTGGCAATTGCTGATGACGGAAAATATTCATGAAGACATGGTGCTGTTGTGGGATGAACCGGAAGCGAATCTCAATCCAGAATTTTTCCCAGAGCTGGTGGAGTGCCTGCTGGAACTTTCACGGCATAATATACAAATCTTTGTCAGCACGCATAATTATATTTTTGCCAAGTATTTTGATGTGCGTCGTCGTCAGGAGGATAAAATTTTCTTCCATGCGTTGTATCCGGGAGAAAATGGCGTTCATTGTGAAACGAAGAATACTTTTGCGGAATTAGAGCATAATGCCATTGCGGATACCTTCAATGCGCTGTTGAATGAAGTCTATGATTTACAGGTAGGAGATTGAGATGGCTGGGATGTTTACGGATGAGTATCATTCCTGTGAAATCGACTTTACGG
>CALYVJ010000298.1 GCA_945494195.1 uncultured Selenomonas sp.
TGCCGCTCCGGAAGGAACGCCATCCAACGTTACCAAACCAAGTTTGCCTGCGCGGAATTCATTCAAGACAATATTCTGCGCCTTTTCCAAATCCACAATGCCACCTTTTACCAAGCATCCCCGCTTACGGCCAACAGCCTCCAGAAGATCCAAGCCATCCGTTGGCATTTCCCCCTTGAACTTAAACCGCTCGACCAAACGCTCTGGATAATTCTGACGAAGGGATGCTAATAAGAGCGCTGTCACCTGTTCGCGATCATAAATATCATCATTGATCGCTCCCGTGAAGGCCAGTTTCAAACCAACAGTCTGGTCTTCAAACTTCGGCCAGAGAATACCCGGCGTATCCAACAAGTCGAGATTGCTGCCAATCTTAATCCACTGTTTCGCCCGTGTAACGCCTGGCTGATTGGCCGCCTTGGCCTTTACGGCACCAGCCAAGCGATTGATAAGCGATGACTTGCCTACGTTTGGGATGCCCAGAATCATACAGCGGGCAGCACGAGCTTTCGCCCCTTTGGAAACGAATTTCTCTGTTTTGGGGCGAGCCAATTCCTCTGCTGCTCGTACCAATTGTTTCATCCCCTTGCCCTTGACCGAATCGATTGCCACCGCCATAATTCCCTGACCACGGAAATACTCCAGCCATTCTTTTGTACTGCGGCTATCTGCTAAGTCGGCCTTATTAAGTGCTATCATCCGCGGTTTATCCTTGATGATTTCCGCCAGCATCGGATTGGCAGAACTTGCCGGAATGCGTGCATCGAGCAGTTCTATGACCACATCTACGAGCTTCAGGTTCTCCTCGATGAGGCGCTGAGCCTTTTTCATGTGGCCTGGAAACCACTGCAACATCGGGATATCCTTCCGCGTATCGTTATCCGTCATACAATATATCCTCCGATTTCATTTTCAAGTTTTAATGGTTCTATTATACAATATCCTTGCAAGTGGTGTCCGCTTTTCTTGCTGGATACCAAATTCCATTTAATCTTTCGGACACATGCAACGATAATAATATTAAGGAGTGATTGTTATACGCAAGCATTTAGCAAAAATTTTCGCGGTTTCCACAGCAGCTGTCTTTCTGATAGGGGTTTCAACAGTTCCGGCATCCGCGGGAGTAGGAACGGGCATCGGCATTTCCATCCCCACCGGCGGCAGCAGCAAAAGCGCTTCGCCCAGCAAAACTTACGCCGCTTTCCGTACCGGCAAGCTTGCCGAAGAACTCACAGTGGAAGACCGCCACGGACGCCTGCTGATGGAGTTCAAAGTCACCAATCTTGATGATAATCCCTATACGGTTTCCCATCGTAACGGCCAAGTCTACGACTTTGCTATTTTGGACAAAAACGGCAAAACGCTCTATCGCTGGTCTGACGGTACGACCTTTCCCCAAGCCCTGGCCACATCCACCATCGCCGCGCACCAAAGTGAAGTCTATCAGGCAGAACTTGACCGCAAAGCCTATCGCAAGCTAAAAGAGGATGCCGTACTCGTCACTGCCTGGCTTACTGATACGCCCTATGTGATTTCCACGAATCTTCCCACCCGGTCGGCGGCTGCCTCCCCCCCTGCCGTCATCCACGGGGGAATCATTCTTGGCAATGGTCACTGGGCCTATGATGACTGACCAGCAATTCTATGATATACTAAACAGATAACATAAACAAAGGATGTGTATGATTCATTGGATAGTTCCCAAGCAGGTTTACTGCTCGTATCATTAATATTTTTACTCATGGCTAACGGCTTCTTTTCCTTGATTGAAACAGCAATCACCGAAAGCCATCGGGGCCGTCTCGAAAAACTACAAGAAGAAGGGAATTCTCATGCCAAAGCGTCCCTGCTGATTCTTGAAAATCCCGAACCGATGTTGTCGTTATGCCAGGTCGGCATTACGCTTACCAGTATTTTGACTGGTCTTTGCACCGGTGTTTTTCTTACGCCATTTTTAGCGGATTACTTGACCTTTATGCCCCAGGGATGGCTTATCGCCTTGATTTTTTCCATTATCGCCATGACGTATATCACCCTGCTGTTCAGTGAATTCCTGCCGAAGAAGGCAGCTATTCAAAACCCAGAGGCAGTACTGCTCAAATACCATCATACAATGGAAATCATTACCAATCTGACCCGCCCCTTCATCTCCCTGCTCTCCGGATCTGCGAATCTCATCCTGCTGATTTTCGGCATCAATCCCAAATTTGATGATACCGTCACCGAGGATGAAGTCAAAGACCTCATCGAACAGGGCACAGAAGACGGAACCTTTGAAAAGACCGAACAGGCTATGGTAGACCGTATCTTCCACATGAGTGACCAGACCGCCTATGCCTTGATGACCCCACGAACACAGATGTTGTGGCTCGACCTCTCTGACTCCTTGAAGCACAATCTGCGGCTGATCCGCGAAAATCATCAGGAGGTCTTTCCTGTCGGACGGAACAGTCTCGATGACTTCTGCGGCATCCTCTATGCCAAAGATTTACTCAATGCGGCCTTGGAGCGAAAGACCCTTGACCTGTCCAATTACATCCGCAAGCCCCTCTTCGTGCCACGTTCCATGGAAACCTTCCGCGTGCTGGAACAATTCCGGGAAAGCGGTACCCACGAGGCTATGGTACTGGATGAATACGGCGGTGTCATAGGCTTTTTGACCATGGATGACATCCTGCAGGAAATCATCAGCGATACCCAGGCCACTGGAGAACCTGACCCGGTTCAGCTCACGGTACGGGACGAAAACTCTTGGCTGGTCGATGGGCTTTATTCCATCGATGATTTCAAGGAACGCTTCGCCATTGACGAACTTCCTGACGAAGACCACGACCATTATCAAACGATGGGCGGCTTCCTCACTTCCTATTTTGGTTATATTCCCAAAGCAGGTTAAAAGAAAGACTGGAATGGCTGCACCTTTGAGGTCGTCTATAGGGACCGCGCTCTAATTTATAAAAACAGTATAACC
>CALYVJ010000299.1 GCA_945494195.1 uncultured Selenomonas sp.
GGCGGCGAAGAGCTACTTCGAATGAGATTCGTGTAACTTACAAACTGTAATTTCACAGCCGCTTTTTCGTTAGGATATTTTAGCAATAGCTACTGCGATTATTAAAACTCCGATGGCGAAAAGCGCGCCGTAGATCAGTGAGAGGGCGTGACCGTGATCGGTCAATTTTTCACGATGGTATAAGTAAATCGGTGGACAGGCGAAAAATTGCAAGGTAGTACCAAGCCGACATAAAAATGCCGACACGGCTCAAATAACTCTTGTCGATGCAGAGCAGGATGGCCGCGACTATCGATAGAATTCGCGTGATATCGGGAAAGTTAAAAAAGCCGTGTAATAGTCCGTAGCCAATCGGCAGAATAGCAGCTGCTTTGCAGAAGGTCCACCCTTTGTTAATAAGGGAGATCTCTTCGGCCGTGAAGTCTGGGCCCATTCCCATATAGGCTGGCGCCATTCCACTGGCTGCCGGACCGTAGGGCAGGGAGTCATGTTCATTGCCTATTTCCTGCGTGGACAGGAAAAGAAGTATATCCTAAATGGCCTGCTGATTGGTGCGGCTGTTGGTGTTGGGGTTGCCGTATTTGAAACGGCTGGGTACATAGCTAAGAGCCACAGCCTGACGGTACTATACCTGCGCGGGGCGCTGGCCTTAGGTGACCATGTGGCTTGGTCGGGACTCACCGGGGCGGCGCTGGCCATGGTCAAAGGGGATAAGCCCTTGCGGGTAGACCATCTGATGGATGTCCGCTTCCTGATGTTCAAGGGCAGCGGCAAACCCACGGTATTGGTGGAATAACAATACCGACAAAAAGACTATTGGCGCGTAGCAGCTAATAGTCTTTTTGATTGCGGGATTGCAATGGTTGCGTTAAGATAAGGATAAACACAAATTGAGGTGATTGGATTGGTAAAACTGACGGGCTATTACCAGCTGCCGGGAGCGATGCCGCAGCCGGTGGATTTTGCGGATTTATTTGACAAGTCATTTATGCGCAGGTATACGAACTATCGCACCTTTGAAAAGTTCCTGCAGGGGGGCAGGTTCTGTATCGAGTCCCAGCAGGATTTTGAAGACCTGCCCGAAGAGCAGATGGACCGGCATGTGGAAAAGACCACCCGCTTTGGCAGCTGGAAGGAAATGATTGATTTTGCAACGGACTGTTATGCGCGGAAACAGCTGGAGCGTTAAGGATTGCAGGGAGAAGCGGGATGGTGTAGAATTACTTAGAATAAAAATAGCGGCGTGAGAATGTTTCGCCAGAAGAGGTGGACGAATGAAACGGATCATAATGGTTTTGGGGCTGCTCCTGTGGGGGCTGGTTTGCGTATGGCCGGGGCAAAATGCAGAAGCAGCCAAGGGAAAATTGCTGTTTATCCCGCAGGATAACCGGCCTATTTCGGGGGAAGAGACAGCCGATGTGGTACGCAGTCTCGGTTATGAGGTGGTAATGCCGCCACAGGAATATCTGAATCGCGGGACCAGTCAGCCGGGGGAGCCGGACAAGCTTTGGCAGTGGGTCCATGAGAATATCCGCGGGGCTAAGGCCGCGATGGTTTCCTCGGATGCGCTGCTGTATGGCGGGCTCATCCATTCGCGCAAGCATGAGATTTCCGACGCCACGCTCAGCGAGCGGGTACAGGAGTTTACCAAGCTCCGTCAGGAAAATCCCGGACTCAAGCTCTACGTGTTCAGTTCGCTGATGCGCACCCCAATCGATGGCCCTCATGCTGGCGATGAAGAACCGGGCTACTACCAGCAGTATGGCGGTGATATTTTCCAGGCGACCTCGCTGCAGGACAAGGCGGAGATGCAGGGGCTGAGCCGGGAGGAAGAGGCAGCTAGGCAGCGGCATAAAGAAGCCGTGCCGCAAAGTGTTTGGCAGGACTGGAATGCTCGCCGCCAGAAGAACCTCAACGTCACGAAAAAACTGCTGGATTTGACCCGTCAGGGAGTCTTCAGCTATTTGGTCATCGGCAAGGACGATAATGCCCCCCTTTCCCAGACCCATCGCGAAAGCCGGATGCTGGCGGCTTATGCCAAGGATATTCCCGAGACGAGATTCCAGATGCTGGCCGGCATTGATGAATTCGGGATGCTGCTTTTGAGCCGCGCCGTCAATGATTTGGAGCACCAGATTCCTTTTCTTTACGTCAAATATAATAAGGGAACCGGGGCGGGCACCGTGCCCAGTTATTCCGATAACCCCATCGGCGATACCATTCGCGCTTCGGTACTGGTAGCTGGCGGCATGATGGTGACCCAGCCGGAGAAAGCGGACTTCGTGCTGCTGGTGAACACCAACAAGAATGGCCGCACCGGGGAAGCCAATGATGTGGCTCCGGGGGTGGCACTCCGCAATAATGGAGCGCCCCGCAACACCACCAAGGGTTTTGTGAAAATGGTGACGAATTATGTGGATAAGGGCTATGCGGTCGGCATTGCCGATATTGCCTTTGCCAACGGTGCGGATAACGCCCTGATGGATCAGCTGCGGGACAAGGATCTGTTATATAAGATCCGGGCCTACGCTGGCTGGAATACGCCGACCAACAGTACGGGCTTTGTCATCGGGACCGGGCTCTTATCCAACCGCATGGAAAATGATGCCTGCGATCGGCTGCTGACCCGCCGTTATTTGGAGGACTGGGGGTATCAGGCCAACGTGCGGACTACTGTGGCTGACAGTGTGGCGCTGTTCCGCCGGAACGATGTCTACGAAAACCTCGGGGAACACGAGCAGGGAGTAAGCCAACGGATTACGAGCCTCATGCGGCAGTTTGTTTACCAGAACCTGCCGCCTTATCCGGGGCTGGACAAACTGCAGGTCTCCTTGCCCTGGCATCGCATGTTTGAAGCGGACTTCCATTACTAATTTTTATGGTGACATAACGTAAGAAGTGGGTTACAATACCATAAAGTTAGCGGGAACTTATGCTATATGTATCGCAAAGGAGAGACTAGCATGA
>CALYVJ010000300.1 GCA_945494195.1 uncultured Selenomonas sp.
TTGGTATTCAGGCGGCTCTCGATATCCACATCTGCGTAATTGCACTCGACAATCTTCGCCTTAAGCTGCATCTCCCTGATCATCCTCTTCACCTTCTCCAACGCCTCAGGCTCCACGTCAGCCACCTTGTTCAGCAAAAGTATATTGCAGAACTCAATCTGCTGAATGATAAGGTTTTCGATATCTTCTTCCTCAAGATCCTTTCTCTCGAGATTCTCTCCGCAGCCGAATTCGTCCACCATTCTTAGGGCATCCACGACAGTGACGATGCAGTCGAGCCTCGGCGTTCCGAACTCCGTATAAACCCCACCGATTGCCTTCATCGACGTGATTGTCTGGGCGATAGGCTCCGGCTCACAGATACCGCTGGCCTCGATGACGATGTAGTCGAACTTGTCCATCTTCATAATCTCGACTATCTGCTGCATGAGGTCGGTCTTCAAAGTACAGCAGATGCACCCGTTCTGAAGAGCGACCAGACTGTCGTCCTTCTTGCCCACCATTCCGCCCTGCTGAATAAGGGTTGCGTCAATGTTTACTTCACCTATATCGTTCACGATAACTGCGAACCTTATCCCTTTCTCATTCTTGAGAATACGGTTCACAAGAGTTGTCTTGCCACTTCCGAGATATCCTGTAAGAAGCAGGATCGGCATTTCTTTGTTGCTCATTTCCAATATGTTTTATTTTACTTTCTGATATGCAATTCGTGGAGAACCATCTGCTATATGGATGATTCCGCAGCGGACAAAACCATTCGACTCCAGAAGATGCTGCATAGTCTGGTTATCTGCATGAGTATCAGCACGTAATTTCGGGATGACGTTGAAACAATAGTCGATGCAGGCCTTCCCGATTCCATGGGCAATACCATTCGAAGCAAGCCTGTGGACCGTCCCATACGGACCGGCATTGACCCAACCTGGCCCATCAATCTTCGCGTAGGTCGGGTCCGGGCCGAGTATAAGACAGAATGTGCCTGCGAGCAGCCCTTCGCCGGTTTCGACGACGTGGCAATGCCCAGCCGCGATTTCGCTCAGCATGAGCCCGCGGTCCGGGTAGGAACCGTTCCATTGTCTGCTGTTCCCGCTCGCGCGCATGTATTTTTTCGCGCACTCGAAAGTTTCCAGGATTGTGTCAATGTCCTTGTCTGTGGCGAGTCTTATGTTCATGTCCTCTAATTCTTTTAACCCGCAAAAATAATGAATTTATGTATACGTTGGCTAAATTGTGCGCGCTCTCAAAAAAAAGAGAGCGCCCAGCCTTGCGACGTGGTCACTCTCCTGTTGTTTTTCTGACTGAAACGACTATTCGTCACCAGGATGAATAGCACCCATTGGGCAAACGCCTGCGCATGTGCCGCAATCCAAGCAAAGATTAGGGTCGATATGATAAACATCACCCTCAACGATAGCTCCTGCAGGGCACTCGCTGATACATGTACCGCAAGCTACGCAGTCAGTCTCTGAGATTTTGTAAGCCATAATACTAAATTTCTTTTGATTGTTGATTGTTCCGGGTTTGGGCTTCTTGCGAAGTTCAAACCGAAGTACAAATGTATAAGATTTAAATTAAATTACCAAGAAACAACGCAACGAAACCGGCAATGATCGCTAGAATCGACTTCACTCCCTTGGCCAGCACGAAACTGCGTTTGTTTTCGGCGAGCAGCGGCAGACAGGCGTGACCATCTTGGGTGATGGAGTTTGCCAGGAGTACAGGGAGTGGCAAAACGCCTGAAGCAAACATCGTTACGAAGATCATATGAGGACCGGACTACGGGATTAAACCTATAATCACGGCCAGGATAATCATCAGCCATGTGTTGCCCTTTATCCAAGTTTCCAGATCTATATACATGGAGAGTATTCCGAACAGTGCGAGAACTCCGAAGGTCCAGCAAAAGATGGTGGGTAAGTGGCGCTTGATCACGTGTTTCCAGAGATGCTCATTCAGGAAATGTCCCACTTTTTGGCTGCGGCTACGAGTGGTTTTCCTGACCGGTTCGCAGTCCTCGGCAGCGGTTTGTCTTGGATCCGCAGAATGGTGCTTATGATGATGCTCACAGTCGCAGGCGTGTATCTCGAAGTTGTCGTCAGCCGGACGATCCGCACCCAACGACATCCAACGTCCGCGTCTCTGCATGTATCTGACTACGATGTCCACTATATAACCTATCGTCACGCCACCAACAAACAGGCCCAGCATTATGAAAACTGCTTCGCGAGGGAACATTGCCAGCATAAGAAACGCCTCGTCTCCGGTGGTCGCGATTAGCATGGCTATCAGCGCACCGAAGCCTATAATTCTGTGCGAGTACAGCGACACTCCGGCGAATCCGCCGAAACATCCAGGAAGCATCCCCAGCCCGGCAGAAACTACCGCTTGCCCGAATCTGTGACGTTCCAAACCCTTGAATATCCGCCCCTTGGACGATACGTTGAAGATTTCGATCAATGTCATCATGACGATGACCAGGAAGCAGATGTATATGCTTTCCTCGAATGCGGAAAGAAGCACATGTCCCAGCCCGGCGGACTCAGCCAGCGCCTCGTGATGTATATGTAATAACGTCATCTTTTACTAAAAACTAATCCAAAAAACGGCAGCATTGACAAAACCCTTACTTCACCGTTACGGTGACATGCAAATTAATCATTGGCCTGAGCGGGCAATTCGTCGTCAACAGAATCAGGACATCGTTGAGACCGGCCGTCAACTTTCCGGTATCCACGCGAAAACTGATCACGCCCGTCGCGCCGGAAGCCACATCCCCGAACTGGGCGGCAGGGGTTACTGCGAAACGCTCAGGATCAGCCTTATACACATGGAATGCGCTCCCTCCGAGATTCTTCAGGCGGAAATTTGCGGTCAGTACTTCACCTTTTCGTGCCGTTCCCAGATCGCATGTGCTGTAATCGAAAACCGGTTGGGAGGCGTTGCTCCTCTGTTCGTCGGTCC
>CALYVJ010000301.1 GCA_945494195.1 uncultured Selenomonas sp.
GAAGATAGAACCCCAGACGAGGTCTCCGCGATAAGTCGCCAGAATAGAGCACATACCGAAAACCAGATTCATCGATGTGCAAAGATTAGGTATAAACCGTCTATAATCCATCAGTCTTTAATCCTCCCGAGTATGGTTTGTCCGCCAGCAACCTTTTGTCCCTTTTCGACCATGATTTCTACGTTTTTCGGCATGACTACCTCCAAGCAGGAACCGAACTTAATCATACCGTAGAGCTCGCCCTGCTGGAGCTTATCATCCAGCGTGACGTAGGAAACAATGCGGCGGGCCAAAATGCCGGCAATCTGCTTGACACTGATACGAATGCGTTCGTTCTCAATGCCCAGTACATGATGCTCGTTTTCAAACCCAACGGTATCCTTATAAGCAGGACGGAAGCGTCCGCAAAAATACTTCTGCAGCTTAATCTGGCCCTGAATCGGGCTGCGATTCACATGCACGTTGAAAACCGACATAAATATAACAACCTTATTGCAAGGTTCTTTGACAAATTCATCCGTCTCCATGGGAACGATATCCGTAACGGTACCATCAGCTGGGGACAGGACCACGGAATCATCCCGCTCGATGTGACGCTTTGGATTGCGGAAAAAATAGCAAAAGTAAAGCATCAGCACGAAGGGAACCACCGCTACATAAGGATGCCAGGACAAGCCAAGCACTACCCCCAGTACGGCGCAGCCAAAAATAAACGGATAGCCTTCAGATATAATAGGAGCCAAGCTCCCACCTCCTATATAAAAACGAAACAACAACACGATAATTATAGGAAAAAAAAGCGATTTTGTCTATGCACACCTTACTTTTTGGCCGCATGAACCTTGAGAACAAACTTCGGCAATGCCATGAGCCGCCCCGCCCGTTTGGGCTGCAGCATACCGCGGAACAACCATTCCAACTTAGCTTTCTGCATCCAAAGCGGTGCCCGCTTCATCACGCCGGCCATAACATCCAGTGTACCACCAACACCGATGGATACAGGAACGCCGAGTTCTTCCTTATGCTTATGGAGCCACTTCTCCTGCTTTGGCACCCCTAATGCTGCCAGCAACAAGTCCGGCTTCGCCTCTTTTATCTGGGCAATGATTTCCGGTTCATCCTTTTCCGTAAAGAAGCCATTGCGGACTCCGACAATCTCGATGCCCGGGTAAAGTTTCTCAGCCTTTGCTTTGGCTTTCTCCGCCACTCCTGGTGCCGAACCGAAAAAGAATACCCGGCGCTTCTTCTGCGGTGCAATGCGCATGAGCTCCTGGGCCAAATCGAAACCTGCCACACGCTCCGGCATATCATGCCCCAAATGATGGGCCGCCCAAACCGTACCAGCTCCATCAGGAACCACTAAGGCCGCGTCGTTTAAAATGTCGCGCAGCTCCTTGTCATGGGTTGCTCGCATAATCATCTCCGCATTGGCAGTCGCGATGAGGACGTTCTGCTTCCCATCCATATAATCCTGTACCCGAGCTACTGCCTGCGACATGGTGACAGGGTCTACGTTTACACCTAATATATCGATTTTATCGGACACGCTGTTCCCTCCAATTAATCAAAACACTCATTTTGTTAGTGTACTACAAAAAAAAAGGAGCGTCAACTCCTCGAGACGCTCCCGTAGTTTCCCTTTTGCCCATGCCACTCCTTATGCAAGGACTTCCACTGGTCTGTGCTTTCCTAGTTCTTTCTAGTTTACCGCCTGGCGCGCTTTAATCAAATCTCTGCGCGACACATAAAACCGCAGGCAGAACAAAATCGCCACAATTCCCATATAGACCAGGAACGCTCCAAACGTCTGCGCAATATCCCCCAAGCCCGCACCACGAGCAATGATGTCCCGCTGAAAGTGAAACTCCCAGGTAAGCGGAAATATATGGCTAACCGAAACGACCCAGGGGGCTAAAAAGGTGGTTGGCCCGGTCATGCCGCCTAAGATAAAACCGCCCGGAATAAACAGAATCATCCGGCTTGACGCAATACCGGGATTCGCCGCCGTCCAGCCAAAAAACAGGCTGAGTGCTCCCGTCACCATGATATAGAACAACTGGATAAACAAAAAAGTCAGCAAGCTGCCGGAAAAGCTAAGGTCTCCCCAAACGCGCAAAATCGCCAAGCCCAGCACCCAGGAAACCAGCAAGCAAGCACCATAGGGAAGAATACGGACAATAAGGTCCCAGGGCGTTCCATCCATCAGGATTACCTCCAATTGATGCGAAAGACGAAGCCGTGGAATCATACCAATCGTTGCAAAAGTGAAAAACATCGACCCAAAGAAAAACAAAAATCCTAATGTCTCCCCATTATCCTTTGAATCTTGGGGATTGAACAAGTTGCGTGAGGCAAGGCTCAACTGACCGTGAATGCTGTCACCCGTACTGCCGATATCGCCCTGCGCTGCCGCGTTGTCCAGCCCGACAATTTCATTTAGGGATTCTTTGATGTTACTCGTCTGGGCCGTATTGGTATTATCATAGAATACACCAATATTTGTCGCTCCCCCCGTATACCGGTCCTTTTCCAGCCCCTGTGGGAAATAAACCACGGCAGCCGCCCGGTCCTGATAAAAAAACATCTTGGGATCCATAGCCGTATTGATTACAGCCGTAACCTTCATATACTCCGATGCCTCAATGCGATTGACCAGCTCCCGAGTGTAGGCGGAATTGTCCAGGTCAATAATTGCCACCTTGGCATCCTTAGAAAAATTCCCGTTTAAAATCACTGACAGGAATACGGTAATGACCATGGCCACCATAAGACAAACCTTTTCATAAGGCATCCCCTGCCCGGAAAACAAAAACTTTATTTCATCTTTTAGTGAATTCACGTTCATTCACCTCAATGGTCATTCCCGGGATAATACCATCCTGCGGGTCAATATAAACACGAACTTAAAACGCGGAAAGATCTGCCTGCCCTTTCTCGCGGGTTGATTTCA
>CALYVJ010000302.1 GCA_945494195.1 uncultured Selenomonas sp.
GTGGAGAGTTGTCCGAGTGGTTGAAGGAGCACGCCTGGAAAGCGTGTATACGGTGAACGCTGTATCGAGAGTTCGAATCTCTCACTCTCCGCCATTTTTATATCCTTTTTTCGGATGGATTGCAGAAGAGGCAGAATTCTTTTTCAGGTCGGGCCATAGTGCTTTGGTCTTACGCAATGGAGTCCCACGAACCTCGTCAGGTCCGGAAGGAAGCAGCGATAAGAGGGTCGCTTCATGTGCCGTGAGGGTGCCTGGGGACTGTGGTCCGACGTGAAAAAGAACAGGGATAGCTGCAACAGCTATCCTTTTTTTGTATCGCGGATAATCGGGGGGAAGACAATTCATGGCTTATATTGCATTATATCGGAAATGGCGTCCAGGGAGTTTTAAGGATCTGGTCGGTCAGGAGCATATCAGCCGTACCTTGTCTAATGCCATTACATCGGGGAGGATTGGACATGCCTATTTGTTTTCCGGCCCGCGTGGTACAGGTAAGACTAGTACGGCGAAAATTTTGGCCAAAGCACTGAATTGTGAGCAGGGACCGACGCCGGATCCCTGCGGGGAATGTGCACAGTGCCGCAAGATAAGCGATGGTTCCTCCATGGATGTGTTCGAAATCGATGCGGCATCGAACCGAGGCATTGATGAGATCCGCGATTTGCGAGAGACGGTAAAGTTTGCGCCAGTGGATGGGCGGTATAAGATTTACATCATCGACGAAGTCCATATGCTGACCACGGAGGCGTTCAATGCGCTGTTAAAGACGCTGGAAGAACCTCCTTCTCATGTGGTGTTTATCCTGGCGACGACAGAAGCGCATAAAGTTCCTGCTACGATACAGTCCCGTTGCCAGCGCTATGATTTCAAGCGCATCACCGTCGAGGAGATTCATGACCGCCTTCGCTACGTGGCTGACGAGATGAAACTGGAGGCCGAAGATGAGGCTCTGACAATGATTGCGGTTCAGGCGGATGGCGGACTGCGCGATGCGCTTTCGATTCTCGACCAGTGTTCGGCTCTTTCGGAGGGAACGATTACTGCCGAGCGGGTGCGTCAGATATTAGGTCTGGTGGGGCATGACTGGATTTATCGGATGACGCGGGCATTGGCAGCACATAAAGCCCAGGAAGTCCTGGAGATTATTGCAGAACTCTTGCGGGATGGCAAGGATCTTAAACAGATTGTAGCGGAGCTTTCCTTACACCTGCGGAGTCTTATGATTTATCAAGCGGTGGGGTCTGTGGCCAATATGGACCTCTATGCAGAGCAGGAGGATGTCCTGAAGGAGCAGGCTGGACTATTCCCGGCGGAGCAGGTCATGCAGATGATACGACGGCTTCATGAAGCGATGAACGAAATGAAATGGTCGCCGCAGCCACGTATTACGGTGGAGGTGGCACTGCTCTCCCTTTGCCGTGAAGAACAAGTTATGCCGAGGCAGGAAGAGACTTCTGCGGCAGTAGCGGACGCCGGGCGGATTGCCCAGCTGGAGGCGAAACTCGCTCAGGTCAGTGCTGCTTTGGCTGCTGGGACGAAGGCAGTGCCAGCGGCCCGACCGGTACCTGTCCGCAGTAAGGGGGAAAATACGCGAATACAGGCAGAACCTGCAGCACCTATTGCTGCCGCAGCACCGCTTCCTGTTCGTGCCGAGGATACGCAAGTGTGGAATACGTTGCTTCAGACGCTGAAAGACACGAATAAGATGCCAATCTTTGCTTGTGTATCACAGGGAAGTTTTGCCGGTATGACAGAGCGGCAGTTTTTCATTCAATTCAAGGGGAGCCTGATGGCGTCGCTGACCATGCGCAACTACCGCGCACAGCTTGAGGTGCTGCTGCAGGAGATTACGGGGAGAGAACTTCATCTTTCCTGCAGGGGAGAGGACCGGCCGATGACGCTGCCACCTCGGCCGAAGAAACAGCAGCAAGCTCCTGCGATAAAGGAGCCAGAGACGATTCCGGTAAATCTGAATCAGATGCCGCCGGAGGAACGGGCGCCACTGGAAAAAGCCTTTAATTATTTTGGGGATCATGTAGTTGAAATCGAGGGAGAAAAATGACGGGGTTAGTTAAACAATTACAGGACAAGGATGGTTTTTCGGAATCAGAAGCCATGATTGCGGATTATCTGCTGGCGAATTTCCGCATGCTGCCTGGTATGTCGACGCGTCAGCTGGCGAAGGAAACCTTTACCAGCTCAGCCGCTATTGTGCGGTTCAGCCAGAAACTTGGCTTTGGGGGGTATACGGAGTTTCGTGTCAAATTCCTGGCGGAAATGATGCAGTATGTGGAGCGGCCACATGGCAAGGAACTCATGATGACCGATCGCGATTCCGTTCATTCGATTCTCGATAAAGTGACTAGCATTGAGATTGATGCGTTGAAAGACACCCGCAGTATGTTGGAGCCGTCGGATTTTGTCCGGGCATTGGCATTACTCAATAAGACCGAGCATGTGGATTTTTACGCTACGGATAATAATTTGGATATTGCGAATATGGCAGCGTCCAGCTTTATCATGGCGAATAAATGCTCCACGGTTCATCCGGCTATGACCATGCAGTATTTGCAGGCCACTGGTTCTTTCAAAGATCATGTGGCGGTATTTATCAGCCGTACCGGCGAAAATCGCATGCTGCTCGATATCGGGCACCTGTTGAAACTGCGTGGCAATCCCATTATCGTTGTGACAGCATCCCCGCGTTCGAGCCTGGCTTCGGTAGCGGATGTGGTATTCCCAGTAGCAACGGTGAAATCCATGGAGGAACTTGGGCCACGGGTATTCGTCATGGGAGCTAAATACGTTATGGATATCTTGTTTGCGGTTCTCATGACCCGGGTGGACTTTCACAGCGCCCGTCAGAAAGAACAATGGCTCAGCAAACACTTCTATTATTAAGCAAAATAACTTCGGCCTTCTCCTTCAAGCAAATGAACAAA
>CALYVJ010000303.1 GCA_945494195.1 uncultured Selenomonas sp.
TACATCGCCTGCTTCCACATGATCGCCATCGCTAACCACAATCTCGGTAATCTTGCCGGGAGATTTTGCTTTCGCCTGCACGATGTCGCCAGTAATCTGGGCATCGTAAATAGTCAGGGTCTTATTATGATGTTGATAAAAATAAACCCCAGTGCTGACGATAAGTGCCAGCAGCACTAAACCAATGAGTCCGAAACGAATAAACTTATTGGCCTTGCTTGTAATATCGACTTCCATTGCCGGAACCTCCTTTGCAAAGTAAGAATGACTCCCTCAAAAAGAGGGAGTCTGTTCACTTATAGATTGGATTAGCCCAGCTGACTCTCAATTACTTCTACTGCTTTATCAAAGGCTTTCGGCAATGCCTCGGCATTTTTGCCGCCTGCCTGTGCCATATCCGGACGGCCGCCGCCGCCACCACCGACGGTTTGGGCAGCTTCCTTGATGATTTTGCCGGCATGAATTCCCTTTGCCACTGCAGCCTTATCGGCTTTGACCACAAGATTGACTTTGCCTTCATTGGCACAAGCCAAAACAACAACGCTCGGCGACTCAATCTTAGAGCTGGTCATGTCAGCCACATCACGAAGCTCATCCATACTGGACGCATTGGATTTACCGCAGACAACATTAACGTCTTTGATTGTCTTGAGACCTGTTAAGAGATTCTGCGCATCGGCTTTTTCACGCATCTCAGCGACTTCTGCCAGCTGCTTGCTCATTTCTTTGCTTTCTGCCTGTACCTTTTCAATCTGAGCCGGTAATTCTTCCTCTTTTGTCTTGAGCAGGGAAGCAGCTTCCGAAAGAACTGCCATCTTGCCATTGACATAATCGAGGGCAGCTTTACCCGTAATAGCCTCAATACGGCGAACACCCGAAGCGACACCGGACTCGCTGACAATTTTGAACATGCCGACCTGACCGACGTTCTTGACATGGGAGCCAGCGCAAAGTTCCATGGAGAAGCCCGGAACCTTGACGACGCGGACAACATCACCGTATTTTTCAGAGAACAGTGCCATGGCGCCAGCCTCTTTGGCCTCCTCAATGCTCATATGGGAAATCTCAACATCCTGGCCCTTGAGAATTACGCTATTGACGAGCTCTTCTACATCTGCCAGCTGCTGAGCTGTAACCGGTTCAAAATTCGTGAAGTCAAAGCGCAGGCGCTCCGGCGTAACGGAGGAGCCTGCCTGATTGACCTGATCGCCCACGACCTGCTTGAGGGCAGCCTGCAAGAGATGCGTAGCCGTATGGTTGCGAGCCGAAGCCAGTTTCTTCACCTGATCCACTTCAATCTTGACCATTTCGCCGACCTTCAGCTGGCCCTCTTCAACATAGGCTTCGTGATAGACCGTGCCATCCGGCAGCCTCTTGGCATTAACCGCCTTGATGCGGCCAAATTCGCTGATGAACATGCCTTCATCACCGACCTGTCCGCCACCTTCTGCGTAGAACGGCGTCTTGTCAAGGATAATACCAGCCTCTTCGCCATCCGTGATTTCATCGACGAGTACGCCATCTTTCCAGATTGCAACCACTTTGCTCTCTTTGGCCGTCTCATCCACTACGAGCTTGCTGACATCAATGCTTGAAAGGTCAGGAACCGCCACACGGGTATTTTCCGCACGGGCATTGCGAGCACGCGTGCGCTGCTATTCCATGGCCTTCTCGAATCCATCTTTGTCGAGATCCAGGCCATTTTCGTGCAGGATTTCTTCCGTAAGTTCCCAAGGGAAACCAAACGTGTCATAGAGTCTGAAGACAACTTCGCCATCCAGTTCTTTTTTGCCAGCTGCTTTAACGGTTTCAATTTCCCCGTTCAAGAGTTCCATACCCTGGTTCAAGGTAGCTGCAAAGCGGTCTTCCTCAATGCTGATAACCTTCTTGATGTAATCGGCTTTGTTGACGAGTTCCTCAAAGTCTTTGGCCCCACGGTAAATATTTACCGCAGCATCAACAGCTCCTTCCAGGAACTTGTCCTTAATGCCCAACATGCGGCCATGACGAATCGCACGGCGCAGAATACGGCGCAGGACGTAACCACGACCCTCATTGGACGGCAGGATACCATCCATGATCATGATGGCCATCGAACGAGCATGATCCGCAATAACTTTCAGGGAAACATCTTTTTCTGCATCTTCCCCGTAAGCAATGCCGGAAACCTTCGAAGTGTATTCAATAATCGGATAAAGAAGATCCGTCTCGAAGTTGGTTTTCTTATTCTGAACAACCGAAGCCAGGCGCTCAAGACCGCAGCCCGTATCAATGTTCTTATGTGCCAAGTTGGCATAAGAACCGTCTTCCTGCTTATCATACTGCGTAAATACTAGATTCCAGATTTCCAAATAACGATCGCAGTCGCAGCCGACAGCACAGTCCGGCGAACCGCAGCCACGCTCTTCACCGAGATCGATATAAATCTCGGAGTCCGGGCCACACGGGCCAGGGCCAATTTCCCAGAAGTTATCGTCGAGTTTTACGATGTGATCCTGTGGGAAGCCCGGCTGGGATTTCCAGATTTCAATAGCCTCATCATCGTCCGGATAAACCGTTACCCAGAGCTTATCCTTCGGCAGCTCGACAACTTCCGTCAGGAATTCCCAAGCCCAAGGGATAGCCTCACCTTTGAAGTAATCGCCAAACGAAAAGTTACCCAGCATCTCGAAAAACGTCTGGTGACGCGCCGTGCGTCCTACATTTTCGATGTCTCCCGTACGCACACAGCGCTGACTCGTCGTAACGCGGGTACGAGGCGGTTTCATCTTGCCCGTAAAGAACGGCTTCAGCGGAGCCATACCAGCGCCAATCAGCAGCAACGTCGGATCATCCTTCGGAATCAGCGAAAAGCTCGGCAGGCGCAGATGGCCTTTTTTCTCGGAAAAGAACTGCAGATAAGCTTCGCGCAGTTCATTACCACTCATGTACTTCAAAA
>CALYVJ010000304.1 GCA_945494195.1 uncultured Selenomonas sp.
CTGGGATACCTTGACCGTATAATTTCCGGCCGCCACTTTTGCCTCCGTCTGGTAGAGCCCTGACAGCATCAAATCATACATCGTGCCATCAGCCACACCGGCAATTCCCGAAAGCTTCGGCAAGTCGCTATCCTTTAGCATCTTGTAATTATGACTGTCGGCAATGCGATGGGTCTTGTCGTTATAATAGAACGTAACCGTCTCAGGCTTGTCGAGGGTCAGGGAGACATTCGCACCATCGGCAATGCCATTAAGGCCATAGTTTTCCGCCCAGCTGCCATTGATGGCAATCTTATAATTGTAGATACCCGCTGGCATATTCTTAATCGTAAAGGTATAAAAACCATGGTCGCCCGCCGTCATCTTCGTTGCCATATCCGACGGTGCCCATTTGGCCGCTGCGCCGCCTAAGGTCTGCAAATCACCGCAGAGCACGATTTCGCGCTGGTTCGCAAACTTGGCCTGCTCAGCCGCCTTGCCCTCGTAGTCGTACGAGATCTGATGCGTCTTTTCATCGTAGGTGAAGGTGACCTTGTGATCGGCCTCGAGCCGCAGAGCGATATTGCCGCCGTTCGGCTGGCCGTCCTTGCCGTAGTTCAGATCCCACGAGCCGCCGACCGCGACCTTGAAGTCATAGTTGCCCTTCTTGATAAGGCCCGTGATCACGCGATGGCCCTTGCCGTCCGGCTTCATGATCGTCTTGGCATCCGCTGGATCCCAGTCCTTGGCGGCGCCGAGCGGAGTCTGCACCGTGCCGACGAGCACGACATCATCCTTCTGGACCGCGCCGGCCGGGCGCGGAGCCTCGGCTTCCTTCGCTGCCGCCGGAGCTGCAGCCGCACCGGCGACGGTCGCCGTCGTCTTGTGCGTGATGCTGTCATAAGTAAAGGTGACCTCGGCCGGAGCCGTGAGCTTCAGCTTCATATTCGCGCCGTCGCGCGCGCCGTCCGCGCCGTAGTTCTCGCCCCAGCTGCCGCCGATGGCGATCTTGTACTCATAGTTGCCCTTCGGCAGCTTGCCTTTGTACTCGTACATACCTTTGCCGACCGGCTTCATCTTCGTCTTGCCGTCGGCCGGCGCCCAGTCCGTACCGGCGCCGAACTTCGTCTGCACCGTACCGACGAGCACGACATCCTCGGCGCCGACCGACTCAGCCGCTTCTGCGACCGACCAGCTGACTGCCGCAGGCATAACATCCGCCGGAGCCACATACGGCGCCGCCAGAAGGCTCAGAGTCAGGGACATGCCCACGGCACGTCCTAAAAGTTGCTTGCGATTCATTGTAAAGCTCCTTTCAACAAGGAATTTTATGTGCTAGATTAGAAGATGTGAAAACGGATTTTCACAGCTTCCTTATTACCTATATGACCATGCTTCTCCCATAAGCCGTGCTCCCCATGCCTTCCCCTTGGGGGGAAGGTGGGTGAGCGGAGCGAACCCGGATGAGGGGGTGGGCGCTTGGGAGAGTGCTTCAAGCTGCTGTCAGCAGATTAGAAGTGGAAATCCACCCAGCTGCGGAGAATATGGCGCTTGTAACCATTGCTCGGCTGGCTGTAATTTTCTGTAAGATGCGGAGCCCACATCGTCTCCCATTCACAGTTCTTCCACGGAACCATCTTGAAGCCGAAATACCATCCCTTGATACCATTGACAAAGGTCGGTTCACGCGTAGCCCACTCATCGTCATGACCAAGATCTGCTACGCAGCCAAGATTTGCATATTTTGCATAGACTCCCCAAGATTTAACCTTATTGAGGTCTGTCCCTTTATAGTCGAACCGAACCATAATATCACGGTCTGCATGTCCACCTGTTGCCCAAGTCTTCCAAACAGATTTCTTAGCATCAGACTTAACATACGAGCCTGTAATCGAGAAATCCTTAAACGGACGAATCTTAAGGTCAACGCCATAGAAATTCTTTGCTCCAGTCCAGTACCCCGTATTATATTCATTTGAATCAAGCTGATGCGAGACTAAGCGCGACCATGCAAGGTTGAGGTCCATATACTTTCCAAGCGGTCCCCAAAAGTTCAAAGTACCTACAACCGGTGCGCGACGAGAATAAGCCGTTACTGGATCACCATTTTGGTAGTTGGATTTATAATGATCAAAATTCTTCTTACCTGCTTCGGTAGTGAGGTCAACCCAATGTTCTTTCTTATCTACTGGCCAAGCATTCAAAGTGTAGGTATCATTAATAGAATACTCCGTCCAATCTGCTGACGGTTTCCAGTACTGGGCACTCATCCACCAACCATGACCATGTTCAATCGGATGATAGGTCTGAATACCATCAACCTGGCCGCCGAGCATCAGGTTCTGCATGCCGATGCCGTTCCATTTGCGGCCGATGTTCGTATACCAGTCATGCTTCGTACCAAGCTGTAACTCAACCCAGATGTTAGATATCGAACCATTGTGATTATCATCACCGAAGATACTATCCTTGTCAATACCAGACATAGGAACCTTTACAGGCACGGTAAGCGTCGGCTGATTTGGATTATTCGTTTTAAATGTATGATAGACAGTCTTTGTCGCGTATTCACTATCACGATAGTGGGCATTTTTCTCTACGGTGAAGCGAGCAACCGCATGATCATTGACCTTCATTTGGCCCTCGAGATCCATATAGAAACGGTTATTATAGGTACCATTTGGCGAATTACTATTATTCACATTGGAACGATCGCTGACTAAGCCGTTGTCATCGCCCATCTGCACGCGTGCCATACCCCAGACTTTGAATTTATCGGTCTTCTCGTTGAGGTCTTTGATCGCTTTCGTGTTGGCGTCGACTTTTTTGTTCAGGGTGTCGAGTTCGCCGGCGTATTCTGCGGAGAGTTTGTCCAGTACAGCTTTATCCCCGAAGCTGATGTCTTTTTTCTGCATGGCTTTGGCTACGACGCTGGCCATCTCGTAGCGGGTCATGG
>CALYVJ010000305.1 GCA_945494195.1 uncultured Selenomonas sp.
GGGATATATTTACCAATGAAATATCCGTAATTTATACAAAAATAAGGAGTAAGTAATTGCTAATCTGAGGAAACTTCAGTACGATTAGGATAAAGAATCAAGAAGTATAAGGAAAGCGAGCGAAAGCAATGAGCATTTACGAATATAAGACCAATGGTACTTGTGCGAGAAAGATTACGGGGGAACTCGAGGGGAAAATTATTAAGAAGGTGGCCTTTGAGGGGGGCTGCAATGGCAACCTCAAGGGGATTTCCAAACTCGTAGAGGGGATGGGGATGGATTTCGTTATCGAGCGTTTTACCGGCAATACGTGCAATGGCAAGCCGACCTCGTGCCCCGATCAGCTGGCGATTGCACTGCGGGAGGCTTATGAAGCCGGGCAGAAAGAAGGCTAACAATGATTTTTGACAGTCATAGCCATACCGAATTCTCGGGGGATTCGGAAATGAAGGCTGCTGATGCACTGGCGGCGGCAGAGCGATTGGGACTAGGGTTGGTGTTCACGGAGCATCTGGACCTTGATTATCCCGGGGAGATAGATTTTACCTTCAATCCCGACGATTATTGGAACGCTTACGAACGGTTTCGTGGCAACAAGCTTCGTTTGGGCGTGGAAGTGGGGATGCAGGCGTCGACCTGTGACCGCAGCCGTGAATTTACGGAATGGCTGCCCTTTGATTTTGTCGTTGGGGCAATTCACATGGTGGATGGCAAAGATATCTATTATAAGGAAAGCTATGGCGATTTGTCCAAAGAGGATTTTTATCGTAGATATTTTGCGGCTATGGCGGATAATGTACGCCGCCATACGTTTATCGATGTCTTGGCGCATATTGATTATATTGCCCGTTATGCCCCTTATGATAATCCCGAGCTGGAGCATGGGAATTTCACGGAGGATGTCGATGACGTCCTGCGGGCAGTGGTGGAAACCGATACGGTGCTGGAGCTGAATACTCGCCGGCTCGGCAGTGCCCGTGCGCTTAAAGAACTCGTCCCGATTTATCGGCGGTACCGGGAACTAGGGGGGCGGGAAATCACTTTGGGGTCAGATGCGCATACGGCGGATGCGATTGGTGCGCATTTTGATTTGGCGTTGGACTTTGCCGATGCGTTAGAGCTTTCGGTGGTCACGTTCTGTGGCCGGTTGCGGGAAAGTTGTCAGAAATAATTCCTTGTACTGCTGCGGAAAAGGCGATATAATAGACTGAGATTCTATTTTTGATAGGAGGGCTAATGATGAAACACATCAAGACGGTCAACAAACCATCGATGCAGGCTACGCTCAAGACGGGCGGCTGCGGCGAGTGCCAGGCTTCCTGCCAGTCCGCATGCAAGACTTCTTGCACGGTCGGCAACCAGGTTTGCGAGAAATAAGTATCGCATTGAAGCCTTCCCTTTTGGGGAAGGCTTTTTATTATGAATGATTTCTACATTTATATAGCAACAAAAATTAAGGAGAACAAGAGACAAATGAAAGCAAGAATCCATAAATTTGAGCAGAATGGCACCTATATCCTGTTGGATATCAACAGTGGTGCTGTACATGTTATCGATAAGATGATTTATGAGATAATGGATACGTTTGAGGGAACGAACGATGATGCAGTCCTTCGGGCATTGGAGGGCAAGTATCCTCAGGCTGATCTCAAGGAAGCGCTGGAAGAACTTCACGAGCTGATGACTGCCGGGGAGCTTTTCGCGCCGGATATTAACGTACCGCCGACCTTCAAGCAGACGGGCCTGGTTAAATCCATCTGCTTGATGATTGCGCAGGATTGCAACCTGCGCTGCAAGTATTGCTTTGGAGATGGCGGCAGCTACGGTCAGGAGCGCGCCATCATGACGCCGGAGGTTGGCAAGAAGGCTGTCGATTACCTGATCAAAGCCAGCGGTCCGCGCAAGCACTTGGAGATGGACTTCTTCGGCGGCGAACCGCTCATGAACATGAAAACGGTGAAGGCTGTGACGGAGTACGCCCGCCGGCGCGAGAAGGAAACGGGTAAGAAGTTCAAGCTCACGATGACGACGAATGGCATTCTGCTGAACGATGAAAACATCAAGTGGCTCAATGACAACGACTTTGCACTTGTTCTCTCTCTTGACGGCCGCAAGGAAGTTCATGATGCTATGCGTCCGCTGGCTGGCGGCCAGGGCAGCTATGACCGGGCCATCGCCAACTTCAAAAAGTGCCTGGCCAGCCGCAAGGGTGGCGACTATGACTACCGCGGCGTTTACACCTATCTGCGCGGTACCTATACGAAGAACAACATGGACTTTACGAAGGATGTCCTGTCGATGAATGATGAGGGCTTTGACATCCTGTCGATGGAACCAGTAGTCCTGAAGGACAGTCCGCTGGGCTTTTCCGAAGAGGATTTGCCGCGTATCCGCGAGGAGTATGATCGTCTGACGGAGGCCTATATGAAGCGTCATCGTGAAGGCAAGGGCTTCTTCTTCTTCCATTTCAATATGGATCTTTCTAATGGTCCCTGTGTGGCGAAACGCTTGTCGGGCTGCGGCGCTGGCCATGAATATGTAGCCGTCGCTGAAAATGGCGACCTGTATCCCTGCCACCAGTTTGTTGGCCGTGAGAAATACAAAATCGGTACGGTGGATACGGGTATTACGGATAAGGAAACGAGCCAGTATTTCCGGGAAAGCCACGTCCTCAATAAAGAGAAATGCGGAGATTGCTGGTCGCGTTTCTTCTGTTCCGGTGGCTGCCATGCCAATGCCGATCTTTTCCATGGTGACATTCGCAAACCTTATGAGGTGGGGTGTGAAATCCAGAAAAAGCGTCTCGAATGTGCCATTTACGTACAGGCCTTGTTAGCGCTGGAAAAGATGGATGATAATGGTAATGAATAACCATAAATAATATTTATACACACGAACGAAAGTG
>CALYVJ010000306.1 GCA_945494195.1 uncultured Selenomonas sp.
GGAGCCGTCGCTGTTCTTCCATTTTTCCGGCAGCGTTTTTTGCATATACTGCGCGATATACCCAACCGTTGCCTCCGTATAAACCGGCTTTCCGTCAGCACCGAGCCTTGCCTCGACAAGGTTCGTACGAACATAGCAACCATAAAGCGTCTGCACCGCACCGCTGTTCAAAGTAGACTGCGAAGGAACCAGAGTATCCGGTGTATCGCCCCATTTTCCGTTCTGCGTCACCTGTGTTCCCGCGATATCCATTCCCTGAAAATGGGATTCAGACGAGGTGTCCAGCAAGGAATACCCCTTGGTGTTACCGTGGTGATAGGTTGCAAAATTTTTCTGCTTGACGGTAATCGTCTTACTGTTGCTATTATACGAAACACGGTAACTATCCTTAGTGCTATCGGTAATAGCGCTAAGGGCGGAGTAATTTGTTGCGTTCTTATATGCCAAAACAGCGAATTGACCATTGCCAAGGTTCAGGTCCTTTTTTTGGCCAATTGCCAAAACACTCACAATAGACCCATCCGAATTGCATATAATACAGTGCCAGTCTAAGGCTGTTTTGGGATTATGTCCAGCAGTATAAATGCACGTTTGGGAATTTGCTTTCCAAACATTGTTTTCGTTAACATACGAATAATTCCGCTCAATCCATGCTGTTGAGCCAGACAATGGCTTTTCCATATCGCCAGTCTGGCTCATGTCATTCCACTCAAACAGCATGCCGTCCGCGGCATAGTCGCGGATGGTGATGGGCAGGGAAACATATTCATCCCCCGTCCCATTTGTGTTTTCCGCATATGCGGTGACGCCCATGAACGGAATCATGGTAAAGACCATGACCGCAGACAGGAGCGCCGCTAAGATTCGCTTTTTCATTTTACATCCTCCTTCTCCTTGACAAGATATTGATGAGCGTCCAGCTCTGAAAGAAAGTCCTCGATATCCTTGACAGCTTCCTCTCTGCTCACATCGTATTCAGCAAGCAATGCTGTCAGCAGGTCTCCAAAAGTCTGCCCCTTTTCGAGTCTGTCCCACAGGAACATCCCAACCGGGCTGAGAATCGCCATCTGGTTTTCGCGGATCGTGTCGCCGCTGACAGGAATGACTAAACCTTCGCCGCAAAGCTCCCTGACGCAATAGCCCTCCTTGACGCGATACTGCTCACATGCTTTTTTCGTCGCTTCGCTTTGCAGATAGGCCGCCAATTCCTGATCGCTCAGATTCGCAGCTCCGTTGATTTCACCGTCCGAAGGCATGAGAACATGTGCTTCCGGTGCAACATATGATGTTTTCTTACCCACTCAATTTCTCCACCTTCCTTTGAAAGCGCAGAGCCATCCCCTCATGAAAATCAGATGGGCTGTATAATAGTGCCGCTTTCCTTTTCTCTTCGCAGAGTTCCGCAATAAACGATACCCTACGCTACCTTTGATGATAGTATTTTACCACAAAAAGCGCCAACTTGCAATGGCTTCAAGAATTTTTTCTTGAAAATTCACGGTAAATTTACACAATGGTGCGGAACTGTTTACATGGATGCTGTACTTACTTGTCTTGGCATAACTCTGCGCAGTCAAAAGCGCAGTCTGCTACCAACATAACCGAAATATCAGGAGGCTTAATTATGGCGAAGGGTGAAAATATTTTCAAGCGCAAGGACGGACGTTGGGAAGCCCGCTATGTAAAGGGTTATCAGCCTTCCGGAAAAATCAAATACGGCTTCTGTTATGGCAAAAGTTATAAGGAAGCAAAGGAAAAAGTCACGAAGCTGAAATCCGCCGTAGCAACCGGCGATAAGGCATTGAAAAGCAGTTCCAAGCATCATTTTTCATTCTTCTGTGATGAATGTCTGAGAATCAAAAGGAATCGGGTCAAAGCTGCAACCTATGTAAAATATGAATCCATACTGGAAAAGCACATCAAACCCATGTTGGGAAATTGTCATCCCGGAGTACTCAGCACAGTGATAATTGAGGAGTTTTCCAGTGTGCTGCTGCATGAAAAGCAGCTTTCGCCCAAAACGGTCAGGGATATTCTTACTTGCCTGCGCTCTGTGATCCGGTACGTTACCAAACAGTTCCCCGGTTTGCTGACGTCCGTGGACATCGTATACCCCAAAGAGCTACCTAAGGAAATGCGGGTTCTTTCTCCAGCAGAACAAGAGCGACTGATGAAATATCTGCTGGCGGATATGGATGCCTGCAAGTTTGGGGTTCTTCTGGCGCTGCTGACAGGGATGCGAATCGGAGAAATCTGTGCGCTCCGCTGGGGCGACATCAACCTGAAGGACAAAACCATATATGTCCATGCGACGATGCAGCGGCTGAAGGATACCGCCAGAGGTGAAGGCAGCAAAACGAAAATTGTGATAGGGTCTCCCAAAAGCGATAAATCTGTGCGAACCATTCCGATGACAGAACAGGCAGCCTTGCTTTGTATGCAGATGCAGACGAAAAGCAGGGCTGCTTTTGTTTTGACGGGAACGGAGCAGTATATGGAGCCGCGTACCCTGCAATACCGTCTGAAAAAGTATACCGCCGCCTGCAAACTGGAGGGCGTACATTTTCATACGCTGCGGCATACGTTCGCTACACGGGCCGTAGAGGTCGGTTTTGAAATCAAAACCCTCAGTGAAATTCTTGGACATTCTACCACGACTGTCACCTTGGACAGATATGTACACTCGTCTCTTGAGCTGAAACGAGCCAATATGTGTAAGCTGGATGCGGTAGGTATGTAAAAAGCTCTGCGCAGTCAAGTTTTTCAGTCAAACGCCCAGATTTTGCCCGTATACCAGCATTTTTCGGGCGTTTTTCCATGATTGCAGAACTTTGCGAAAATAATCGCATATATTGTCCCGAAAACCGTAATTACCATATAATAAAAGCC
>CALYVJ010000307.1 GCA_945494195.1 uncultured Selenomonas sp.
TCACATGACGATATGGCAGCTCTTTTTCAGAATGTCAAGCAGTTCCATCAGATAATCAGCGATTTCCTGGACATCCACATGATCCTGTCGGCGATAGGCCGCAATCTTGGCTGTCGGAGGATAAGCCATGGGCACAAGCTCGCCTGCTTCCAGTAGATTGGCTGCATATTCGCACACTTCCAGCAGATCTTCCTTGTCGTTAGAATGGTCCCTGAACTGACTCTGCCGGACTGATTTCAGCGTGCGATCAGCAAGAATCATGACGCGCTTTACGTAATCCTCCTGATTGACATCGGAGCGGATGGCTGTCTCGCCGCGGTTGCGGTAGAAGCCGTAGATGGCAGCCACAGTCGACGGATCTCGGACGGTGCCATCGGGATAAACGACGCCATGAACGCGGGACCACATGTCCTGACCAATCATCAGTTCAAACAGGTACCAGCCGATCTTGTACTCATTATGCAGCTCAATGGACATGTCGTAGGGGTTTGCGCGGCATAGGCAGCACATTTCGTTGTTGAGAACGGGCTTGTTGTACTTCTTGCCCAGTGCGACGGCCATGTCGAGCATCTCACGGATACGACGACGCGTGCAGAAGTAATCGTGGAAGACAATGACGTCCACCAGTTCCGCAGTTCCACTGTGTTCGGTTTCGTAAATGTAGATGTTGCCCACGCCGATGTCATGATCGGGGTCCTTTGCCTTGACGTACTTGCAGAAGTGACGGACGATTGCCCACGTCTTCTCCTGCCGCTCGCGCAGCAACGCCATGTCAGGGCGCTCCTGGTAATCCTGCTGGTACAGCGGCTCGTCGTCATACCAGGTTACGAAATTGTCGGTGTAGCCCGGCTCGTTGGCAATGTCCCAGAACAGCAGGCCGGGTTCGTTGCCGATGGCTTCGTAAAGTGCGTCAAAGTACTGCTCTCCCAGATACCAGCAGGACGGATCCTCAATGGCCTTGGACAGGGGACGCAGCCCGGGCTTGGACATAATCATACTGGAAAGGGGCGGCTCGTCAGGTGCGAACCGGAAGCCTAAGAAAACGATGGGATTGGTGGAAATACCGTGGTTCCATGCGGTACGAACGAAATCCTTC
The DNA here is from genome assembly GCA_945494195.1 of uncultured Selenomonas sp. GTDB lineage: Bacteria > Bacillota > Negativicutes > Selenomonadales > Selenomonadaceae > Selenomonas_A. The sequence continues at coordinate 1,097 of CALYVJ010000307.1, forward strand.
ACATTGGCCAGAAATTGTTTGGGATTCTCCTTGTAACAGTCGTAGATCAGGAAAATGCGGGCACTGTTCAAATGCAGCCGTTCTGCGTAGCCCATATCACGATCCACGATGTCGTGATTGTAGTTAGTCCAGAATTTCAGATCCATTCCGCAATCGGGTTGCGTGTAATTGAAACCCCGAATTGCGCTGTAATCAACCTTCTTGCGCATACCTGACCTCCTTAGTTGATGAACATTTTTGTTTAGCCCTTCACGCCGCCGAGCGTGATACCTTTGACGAAGTTATCCTGTACAAAGGGATAGATGATCAGAATCGGCAGTACGCCGGCAATGGCCATGGCCATGCGGACGGATACCGTGGGCATCTTGGCCATCAGGGCAGCTGCGTTCGCGTCGCCGCTCTGAGTCAGATACTGGATGCTCTGCACGATTCGGTTCAGAAGGTTCTGAATGGAGTACAGGTCAGTACGTTTAGCCAGATAGATGTAGCCATTGTTCCAATCGTTCCAGTATGCAATGCCGATAAACAGTCCGATGGTGGCGATGATCGGCTTTGCAAGCGGAAGGACAATCTTGACAAAGGTGATGCTTTCACCTGCGCCCTCAATGCGTGCTGCTTCGAGAAGCTCTTCCGGTATGTTTGTAACGAAATACGATTTCATCAGCAAAACATTAAAGCCATTGAGCATCAGGGAAGGAATGACAAGCGCCCAGAAGGTGTCTTTGATGTGGAGCACATTTACATAGTTGATATAGGTAGGAACCAGACCGCCGTTGAATAGAAGGGTGAAGAACACAAAGAAGGTCATGATTCCACGGCCGGGGAGCCCCTTCTTGGAGATGGAATAGGCCAACAGTGTTGTGATGACCAGTGAGATGGAGGTTCCGATGGCAGTCACCAGGAAAGAGATGCCATAGGCCCGAACCACTTGCTTGTTTTCAACGAAGATATAATTATAGGCCTGCAAGCTCCACTTCTTTGGAAAGAAGCTGTAGCCGTCGTGAATCAGGGTGGTGTTGTCGGTCAGGGACGAAATCAACACCAGCAGAATCGGGGCAACGGCCAGGATAGTCAAGATTATCATATAGACATTGCTGAAAACCTGCAGGGTTTTTTCTTCACGGCTTTTCATTTTGTCTACTCCTGTCCACGCATCAGAACAATGCGCTATCTTTGTCGATTCGTCTGACCAACAGATTTGCAGATATAACGAGGATAAAGCCGACAATCGATTGATAAACGCCTGCAGCAGAAGCCATGGGCATATCATTTCGCTCAAGCAATCCTCGATACACGTAGGTATCGATTGTTTGGGTTACGGAGAACAAAGCACCGCTTTGCTGAGGTACCTGGTAGAACAGACCAAAGTCGGAGTTGAAGATGCGGCCAACAGCCAACAGGGTGATCATAATGATAGTCGGCTTCAGCAGGGGCAGGGTGATCTGAAACACCTGCTGAATTTTACTTGCTCCGTCAATGGATGCAGCCTCATAAATACCGCGGTCGATGCCAAGGATTGTTGCGAGATAGACAATGCAGTTATACCCGATACTTCGCCACACTTGGACAAACACAAGGATAAATGGCCAGTATTTGGGCTCACTGTACCAGGAAATTTCCTCCATGCCGAAAAGTGGCAATAGTGTCGAGTTAATAAAGCCATTTTCCGCTGAGAGGAATGCAAATACAAGATAACTGATAATAACCGATGACAGAAAATGCGGAAGCAGAATAACAGACTGATATACCTTTTTCCATTTAGACGTCAGCTCGGACAGCACAATGGCAG
>CALYVJ010000308.1 GCA_945494195.1 uncultured Selenomonas sp.
CGGTAAGGTGGTGGATATTACTATCAAGAACAAGAAGTATGAGGCGCGCAATGGGGTCCGCTATGGTGCTACGGCTGCCTGGATTCAGCAGACCTATGGCTCAAAGAAAGCACGGCGGATTGATGGGAATAAGTTCTTCGTTTATGACAATCCCAAAGACCGCTTCCAGCATTTGATGCTTCAGATGAATACAGAGGATAACTCGTTGTTGGTCATGCGCATTACGGCGCTTCCAGTCGATGATACGGAGCGGCAGGAGCTCATGATTCGCAAACCGGAACTTTTTCGGGAGAAAGAAGAGAAAAGTGTTTGGTTCATTCCAAGCGAGAAGGAAATCGATATGTCGGCAATGCCGGAGGATAAGCCAATCAGACTGGGAGGTTTGACAGAATGATTCAGCTGCGGATGCTGGAACACCGCATACTGCGCTATTTGGGAATTACCCTTGGCTGCTTGATTGCCAGCTGTTCCATCAATCTGTTCCTGGTGCCGTCACATTTGCTTACGGGCGGTGCGACGGGCATTGCTATTATTGTTTACTATTTAGCTCATTTGCCCATCGGCTTGCAGACCTTTGCCTATAATCTGCCTTTACTGGCGGCGGCTTGGAAGACCCTGGGACGCGGCTATACCTTTGATGTCATCATGGGTACGGCGATTTTTTCGTTCTGCTTGGACTTCACGCGGTTCTTAAATGCCTATGCCCCGGTCAACGACATCATGCTGGCGGCGATTTTTGGCGGTGTGTTCAATGGCATTGGTTACGGTATCGTATTCCGCATGAACGGCAGTACTGGCGGTTTTGATATCATCGGTGCCATCGTGAAGAAATATTATTCCCTCAACATGGGGGGCGTAATCTTTGGGTTTAATTGTTTGATTATGCTGGTGGCCGGTTTCCTCTTTGGGGTTGCCCCAGCGATGTTCACCCTTATCTGCATGTACATGAATGCGATGGTTACGGATAAGGTCATTGCTGGTTTCAATAGCCGCAAGGCGGTACTTATTGTTTCGAATCAGTCTGAGCATATTGCTGAAGCCATTATGGAAGTAGGCCGCGGAGTTACCTTTCTGCATGGACAGGGAGCTTTCACCCGGCGGGAACGCAATGTGGTTTTTGTGGTGGTGACGCTTACCCAGGTGGCAAAAATCAAGATGATAGCTAATGCTATCGATAGTGATGCCTTTATGATTATCATGTCGGCCAACGAAGTCATGGGACGTGGCTTTAGTTCTCCAGGTATACGCGTCGGCAATGTCATCAAGCGTTATGAAGGGAAGGATACCTAATGGATATAGCAGTTACGTATCTTTTGAACAGCGGCTTTCTTGTACGCGTTGGCCGCATATTGTTGGTGTTTGATGATTTTGAGGACCAGCAGGATGTGGTAGGAAAAGCTCTTCAGGCAGGGGACGATTATGATGCTGTATATTTCTTTGCCTCCCATGCCCATTTTGATCATTTCGATAAACATATTTTGAATTACCAGCAGGAAGCTGCCCGCTATATTTTTGGTTACGATATCAGGCGGACGAAACGCGCCCGCCTGTTCCCACAGGAAAAGGTTACCTATATGCGGCCCTATGAGGAATGGGAAGATGACTGTCTAAAAGTAGAATCCTATGACTCCACTGACGTGGGGGTGGCCTTCCGAGTTACGGAAAAAGCGACGGGCAAGAGTATTTTCCATGCCGGGGATTTCAACTGGTGGGATTGGACTGGCGAGACGGCTGAGAACCGCAAGCTGGCAGAGAATGCCTTCCGCAAGCAGCTGAAGCGGCTGGTGGGGATGAAGGCTGACTTGGCATTCTTCCCGGTGGATGGGCGTCTTGGCCCTATGCAAGATAAAGGTGTGCGAGAGTTTATCCGGGTGACGGATATCGGGGTACTGATTACCATGCACGACCTGGAGGAATCCGGCTGGAAGCCAGGTGTGGACTTTTTTCCGGAAGGGAAGCGGTTCCCTGTGTGGTCGCCGGTTGTTCCCGGCGAGAAAAAATTGGTTGAAATGACTGGAGGTATTACGGTAAAATGAAGAAGATAATGATTTTGCTGCTCGCAAGTATTCTGGTGCTCACTGGTGGGTGCCTGGCAGCGGACGGCTCAGATAATGGAGGAGACAAAAAAGTGGCAAATCACATTGCAGTAATCCAGACGAATAAAGGGACGATTGAAATCGAGCTCTTCGAGGATAAGACGCCGATTACGACGAAAAATTTCATTGACCTTGCCGAGAAAGGTTTCTATGATGGCGTTATCTTCCATCGCGTCATCGATGGGTTCATGATTCAGGGCGGCGATCCGGATGGCCTTGGTACGGGCGGTCCGGGGTACACGATTGAAGATGAGTTCCGGGATGACTTGACCTTTGACGGCGAAGGCATCCTGGCTATGGCTAACACGGGGATGCCCCACACGGGCGGCAGCCAGTTCTTCATCACGCTGGATAAGACGCCATGGCTCAACAACCATCACACGATTTTCGGTAAAGTCATAAAGGGCATGGATGTAGTTCGCGATATTGGTCACACCCAGACTGGTTTCCAGGACCGTCCGGTCCATGACGTGGTGATGGAAAAGGTTACCATCAAAGACGCAGAATAATGGCTGAGGCCTACACCTATATCCTTGAGTGTGGGGATGGCAGCCTCTATACTGGCTGGACCAACGATCTCGGGAAACGGGTGAAGACGCACAATGCTGGGCAGGGCGCGAAGTATACGCGCTCTCGCCTGCCTGTGCGTCTTGTCTATTTCGAGACCTTTGCCGATAAGCAGGCGGCCCAAAGCCGTGAGTGGCAGATTAAGCAGCTTACGCGAGCGCA
>CALYVJ010000309.1 GCA_945494195.1 uncultured Selenomonas sp.
TTGAAGATTCCGCATAAGACCGTCGCGGCAAAGACACCGAAATACAGTTTGGTGGAATCATGTTGGTAAAAATTACCGATTGGTAGAAAAAAATACCAATATATTTTGCTATTTTGGTAAAATTTACCAAAACAATTAACGCCATTTATTTGATAAAATAAAAATATAATTCTAGGCTTTTGCTGAACCCTTATTTTACAGGGGTTCAGAGAAAAGATATAGAAATTTTTTCCAACCGGCAAAAGTTGGCACGCGTCTTGCATATTATTAGGGCAGTTAGTCAAAACGTGCTGACCACCTGCTGGGCAGGAAAAAGAGAGTTTTTACATTTAAGATGGGAGAGGTATAATAATGACTCAGGAAATTATCACGATTGAGAACAAAACTGGTATTCATGCTCGTCCGGCATCCATTTTCGTTCAGACGGCTACGAAATTCAAATCCAAAGTTCAGATCCAGGCTAAAGGCAAGACGGTTGATGCTAAGAGCATCCTCATGATCATGAGCATGGGGCTTGTCAAAGGCACGGAAATCACGATCGTTGCTGATGGCCCGGATGAGGCTGAGGCAGTTAAGGCTCTGAAAGATCTCGTTGCTTCCAAGTTCGGTGAGGAATAATTCACTGCGCTAAGCAATGATGCACAATAGAATAGCCTTCTCCCAGGAGGTTTCCTGGGGGGAGGCTTTTCGTGCAATTTTAGTAATATTTCGATAGTAAAAGAAAAGGTTTTCATTTATCACTGGCACATGGGTGGATAGAGAGTTTTTTTCAGGGGGAATAAAGAAAATGGCAGAGACGATTCGCGGTAAAGGCGTAATTTCTGGTATTGCAGTTGGTAAAATCATGTTGGCTGGACAGAATCTGGACGGCTATCTTGTGAACTACCAGCCGGAGAGCAAAGAGACGGAGCAGGAAAAGGCTACGGCAGCCCTGACGGCTGTTGCTGAGGTTCTGCGCGAGAGCATCGAGCGTCTGCAGAAACAGGAGATGGTTGAGCAGGCTGCTATCATGGAAGCACATCGCATGATGGTTCAGGACCCGATGATGGCACAGAAAATCGAGGAGAAACTCGATGAGAATCCGAGTGCCCCCCATGCAGTTCTCAAGGCTGCTGAGGAGCAGGCACAGATGTTTGAGGCTATGGACGATGAGTATTTTGCTGCTCGTGCCGTTGACCTTCGCGATGTTGGTAAGCGCGTAGCAAAATATATTCTCGGCGTAAAAGAGCCGGAAATTGGCGATGAGAAGGTTATTCTCTGCGGCCGTGAAATCGAGCCGTCCGTTATCGCTGGTATGCCGACGGATAAGATTGCCGGTGTCCTTCTTGGTTCGGGCAGCACGACGGCACATGCGGTTATCATTGCTAAGGCTCGTGCTATCCCGACGATTGTCGGCCTCAATAAAGAAGACCGCATCGATAAGATTGCCGATGGCGATCATGTTGTCATCGACGGTGAAGCAGGTCAGATTGTCATCAATCCGAGCGAGGCTGAGATGGCTGAGTACAATGAGAAAATCAAGAAGCAGCAGGAGATGGCTGCTCACTATGCTCAGCTCAAGGATCTGCCGGCTGTTACGACGGATGGCGTAAAGGTTGACCTCATGGCCAACATCGGTACGCATATGGACGTTGACAACGCACTGACCTACGGGGCAGAGGGCGTTGGCTTGTTCCGTTCTGAGTTCGTATTCATGGGCCGTCAGGATATTCCGAACGAGGAAGACCAGTTCAAGGCGTATAAGGAAGCTGTCGAGAAATGCGGTGGCAACCTCTGCGTTATCCGTACGATGGATATCGGTGGTGACAAACCGCTGCCGTACCTCAACATTCCGGAAGAGGAGAACCCGTTCCTCGGTTACCGTGCAGTCCGTATCAGCCTGCAGCGCCGCGACCTTTTCATGCCGCAGCTCAAGGCTATCCTGCGTGCAGGTAAGTTCGGTAAAGTCGGTATCATGGTTCCGATGATCATCAATGTAGCTGAGTTCAAGAAGGTTAAAGAGCTCATCGAAGAGGCTAAAGTTGAACTTACCCATGAGGGCAAGGCTTTTGCTGATGATGTTCAGGTTGGTATCATGGTTGAGACGCCGGCAGCTGCTGTTATGACGCCGGTACTCGCGAAGTACGTAGACTTTTTCTCCATCGGTACGAACGACCTCGTTCAGTACACCCTGGCTTGCGACCGCGGTAATATTAGCATCTCGTACCTCTACAACCACTTCAACCCGGCGGTCCTCCAGCTCATTCAGCGCACGATTACGAGCGCTCGGGAGAACGGTATCTGGGCAGGTATGTGCGGCGAGATGGCCAGCGATCCGAATGCAGCTGTCCTCTTGATGGCTATGGGCATCAGCGAGCTCTCCATGAGTGCTCCGTCTATCCCGCGCGTCAAAGAGAAGATCCGCAACATCAGCTCCATCAAGGCTAAGGAAATCCTGGCTGACGTCATGAAGATGGAAGATGGCGACGAAATCAAAGCATATCTGGCTAAGATTCTGTAAGAACGAACCTTATATCGATTGAAAATAAAAGCCCTTGGAAAAGGATTCATAGCCTTTTTCCAAGGGCTTTTTGCAGGGATTTGCCTGCTGGCAGCCCGCATCCCGCTGGGAGCAAGGGTACGCTTTGTCAAACAAGCGGGAAATGGCTTTTATTATGTGGAATATAATGGCAGATTAGGGTATGCCCTGTCGTATTATCTGGACTGAGGGATGAAAAGAGGGCTGCAAAATTGCAGTTTGCAGGGGAATAGTCCCCAGTTCGCGTTCGAGGTAAGTCGCCGGCGGCGTGGGCCCCAGTACCAACGCTCCAC
>CALYVJ010000310.1 GCA_945494195.1 uncultured Selenomonas sp.
AAGTCCGCGTGGGATTGATGTGGTATCTTTAACTTTGGGAAACTCTCTACGGCGACCCTGAAATCATTTATCTGAAGGATTTGCCAACCGAGTATTATCGTCTGCAATTTCTCGTAGACAGCGGCAACAAGCACATCCAAAAGGAAATGGAGGTTTCCATTGAAGCAGGCGAAATCGTGGGCAATCTTTATGATGCTCTGATTAAGCAATACAGGGATGCGAAAAACGAGCAAAGCCTACGCAGCCTGAACATGCTCTGCGTGCGTCTCGTTTTCTGCCTCTATGCGGAGGATGCGGGAATTTTTGGTGCCCGCAATATGTTCCACGATTATTTGGAGCAGTATTCCGCTAAGGAGCTGCGACACGCTATTATCGAGCTTTTCAAAGTATTGGATACCAAACGGGAAGAGCGCGATCCATATTTGGATGAGGATTTGGTAGCCTTCCCTTATGTGAACGGTGGCCTTTTTGCAGAAGAAAACATTGAAATTCCCCAGTTTACTGACGAAATACGTGAGCTGCTTTTGACCCGCGCTAGCGCTGATTTTGATTGGAGCCTGATTAGCCCCACCATCTTTGGCGCTGTTTTCGAAAGCACCTTGAACCCCGAAACTCGCCGCAGCGGTGGTATGCACTATACCTCCATAGAAAATATTCATAAGGTTATTGACCCGCTGTTCCTTTATGATTTGCGCAACGAGTTTGCCAAGATTCAAGAGGAAAAGACGAAGAATAAGCGCAAGCAGCAGCTGGAAGCCTTCCAAAAGAAGCTGGCCTCCCTTACCTTTTTGGACCCCGCTTGCGGCAGTGGCAACTTCTTAACTGAGACTTTTATCAGTCTGCGCCGATTGGAGAATGAGGTTATTCGCCTTTTGACCGGTGGCGAAATGGTTTTGGGTGAGTTTTATAACCCTATTCAGGTATCCATCAACCAATTTTATGGCATTGAAATCAATGATTTTGCTGTTTCTGTTGCCAAGACTGCGCTGTGGATTGCGGAAAGCCAGATGATGAAGGAAACGGAAGATATTGTTCATATGGCCATTGACTTCCTGCCCCTAAAAACTAATGCTCATATCGTGGAGGGTAACGCTCTGCGCATAGATTGGGAAAGCGTGGTACCCAAGGAGAAGCTGAATTTTATTATGGGTAATCCGCCGTTTGTGGGTGCTTCCATGATGAGCAGGGAGCAAAAAGCAGAGGCAGTAAATATTTTTGGAAATATAAAACTTTCAAATAGCATTGACTATGTTGGAGCATGGTATTATAAGTCTGCTGAAATGATACAGGGTACAAATGTAAAAACCGCATTGGTTTCAACAAATAGTATATGCCAAGGAGAGCAAGTAGCTGCGTTATGGCAACCACTTTATGATAAATATGGTATTAGCATCAATTTTGCATACAGAACCTTTAGGTGGGACAGCGAGGCAGTAATCAAAGCTCATGTACACTGTGTAATAGTTGGCTTTAGTAACATAAAAGAATCTAATAACTATCTTTATGAAGGGAATAATCTTCAGATTGTTTCTAATATTAGCCCTTATCTTCTAAACTCCCCCACTGTTTTCATAAGCAGTAGAAGTAAACCAGTTTGTTCTGTTCCTAGGTTAACAAAGGGAAATCAGCCAACTGATGATGGAAACTTTATATTATCTGAACAAGAAAAGAATAACCTTATAAATACTAATCCTGATTTGCACGTATGTTTAAGAAGATACATTGGCGCAAAGGATTTCCTTAATAATAATGAAAAAAGATACTGTCTTTGGCTAAAAGGGGTATCTCCATCAATATACAGAAATAGTAGAGAAATCGTTAGAAGACTAGAGGCAATAAAAGTTTTTAGAGAAAAAAGTTCCGCTGCACCTACAAGAAAGTCCGCTGAAAGACCTTTCCTCTTCTTTTCTTCGCCACAAACAGAGGAAACATATATCATAATCCCAAGACATTCATCTGAAAAGAGGAAATATATTCCTATGGGATTTATGACACCAGATAATATTGCTTCAGATGCATGTTCAATTATTCCTGGTGCTAATCTATATGACTTCGGAGTATTAGAGTCTAATGTTCATATGGCATGGATGCGTGCCGTAGCTGGTAGATTAGAAATGCGATACAGGTATTCAGGTGGTGTAGTCTACAACAACTTCCCGTGGCCCACGCCTACGGAAGTGCAAAAGGCGAAGATTGAAAAGACGGCTCAGGCTATCTTGGATGCCCGTGCACTTTATCCGGATAGCAGTCTCGCCGACCTCTATGACGAACTCACCATGCCTCCAGAGCTGCGCAAGGCCCACCAAGCCAACGACAAGGCTGTCATGGAAGCATACGGCTTTTGGGGCAAGCTCAACAGCGAAGCTGCCTGCGTGGCCGAACTGATGAAGATGTATCAAAAGCTGGTAAAAAATAAATTATAATTACACAAAACTTGCTGGGGAGGTATTAGTGATGGGATTCCTAATCTTTATACTGGGTGTAATAGCAATTTTTTGTAAGCCTGTTAGGGAATTGTTAATGGGGTTTCTGGGTGTAGCAATTATTATGAGTCTAGTTGCAGCCATACCAGGCGGTGTTATATTAGATATCATTTGAATTATCCTTATTATTATATTTTTTGCAAGCAGAAAGTGATGTGTTTTATACATCTGTTTTTACGCCTAGGACCTTATACTTAGCTTGCGAGATAGTATAATTTGAGTGTTCTGCTATCAAAATCTATAGCTACCTTAGGGAAATAAACATCGATGGTACTAGCTCCGCCAGCTCACAATTAAATTCGTTTTTAAAAATCTCCGAATTTGAACA
>CALYVJ010000311.1 GCA_945494195.1 uncultured Selenomonas sp.
GTATGCCAAATCACACCACCGCGCGCCTGGCGTTGCTTCCCGTTATCATTGGTGCCATAATGCGGAAGTTCGGCAGCAAACTCCACACTACGGTCGTCACCAATATAGCAAACATTATCCGCCATATTGGCATCACTCTGCCGCATGCTCGCCACTTTACGCAGAATTGCTTTAGCACCAAAGAATTGTTGATAGCGCATCAAATGCTTGGATAGTTCCATGACGCCCTTATCGTTTACCTTCTCTACATAGGTAATTCCATAACGAAGCAGCCACAGGAATCGCACTTTGGTAAACAAGGACGTGAGCAGCCGATTGGTTGGCGTCATCGGATTACAATTGAGTGCATAATCCGGACGCCCTTTGAGGATTGTCATATTCGTATCCCGCAAGACAATCGACTCAATCGCTGAATCCAATACCGCTACACCATCATAGATAGATTTATCCTCCTCACGAAAATGACTGAAGAATAGATGTCCACGTCCGTTTGTTGCATAAAATGCGCCAGAAATTGGCGCAACCTCTGTATCGTCATACTCCATATTATTGGAAAATACCATAAGCTGTGTAATATTCAAGAATCGGCGATACTTCCCATTATTCGTGCGCTTGTTCATGCGCTCATATTCTGCCTGCATTCCCTTGAGGTTGTTCGGAATCTTGACTTCGCAAAAGGCAAGGGGCAAGCCATTGACAAACACCGTGATATCCGGCCGAAAACTGCCACTTGCCGTTGACTGGTCAACCTGACAGGGAAGTTCTGTCACCACTGACCAGTCATTTTCCTCTGCCGTATCAAAATCAATAAGCCGCATCGTTTCGCCACGACAGACTATCCCCTGCTGCAGCCTTCCAAAGAAAGCTTGTCCCAGGTCATCACCAGCCAAGCTGTCAGCAAGTTCCGCCATAATAGCCTGAAACTCTTCATCCGTCAGCGGACTGGCAAGCAAAGACGGATTCAGCTTGTTCATCGCATCACGAAGCACCTGTCTGTCGATATTCGTTTCAAAATCCAATTGCGCACGGATATCCTTCAGGCTCCGATACTGATAGCCTAACCGCGTAAAATGAAGCAGCGCGGGAATCTTTACACGCGAATCCTCCGAAAATGCTCTTGCCATGGTTGTCACGTCCTTCTTGCGATTCTGTATATGTTTATTATATCACAAGAAACATATATCCCGTTCTTCCGCATCGTTATCCGATGATATTTCTAGCCAGTACTGCCAGTTGGCGAAATATCGGCTCATCGCCTGCCCCTTGCGAAAAAAGTTCGGCTTCCCTGCGCGTGGCACCACTCTGCTGCCAGGACTCTCCATGCTGCAAAAGCGTCATGGTAAAGACGCGTTCTCCTATTTGAGCGGGAGAACGATTTTCCTGTACCGCTTCATCAAAGCCTGCCTTTTGCTGCTGATAACGGATAAAACGCTCCGAAAGCCCTTGGATTTCAACGGCAATATCCCCCTCTTTGTCCCGATGCAGGAACCAATCGACAAGGTAAACATACTCACAAGTCGTCCAAGGGATGACGGCCCGGTTCCGATGCGGCACTTCTTCCTCATCCGCCATTTGCTCTCTCGTATTGTATTCCATCGGAACAAAATCCGGCGCTTCATACGTAAGGGAAGCAAATTCTGCCTCTGACACTGGCTCAGGCACCCATTCTTTCAGCGATATCGTCTCTGCTTCCGGCCTGGAAAGCTCGTCAAAAGCCAAAGGCTCTATTTCTTCTGCCAACTTTTCTTCCGGCATAGTTTCTTCTTCCGCTCCACTTTCCCGAAGCCGGCGCTGACGGTGGAGCCACGAGCGTGCCTCCCGCTCATGCTGTCTTGCCATTTCCTTTGATGCGATAAATTCCGCCGCTAGTCCCTGGCGCTCAATATTTTCCCGTATGTCATCGGCGTATTCATCCGCCGTAAGCCTCGGCAGCAACAGTTCCGTCTCCCGCCGAAGCCGTTCAAACAACTCTGGTTGTTCCTGCTTAATCCCATAGATTTCGTAAGCAAGTTCACCGTCTACCCCCTCATCTTCTGACTGAAACGAAGCCAGCACACGATATTGGCCTTCCAAAGCCTGTGGCGAAAAATCCTCCAACCGATACGCATCGGTAACATGCTGATACAGGAATTTTTGCACGACAGCTGCCAGCTGTTCGAAATAAACTGCATGCTCTTCTTCGGATAACGGCTCTGCTCCCAAGCGTTCCTGGAGCACCAAAAGTTTCACCGCTGTCATGATCCGGCAATCCCATTTGACAGAATCCATTCCCTCCGTTTCCGTTAAGATAACACCTTCTTGTGGCAAATACTCCGTCTTGGCTGTTTCATCGAGTTCCACCTCCGCTGCCGCCATGCTTTCGTACGCCTCCGTATAATTGCCGGCCCAACGTACGGCATCGACAAAAATCGGCGTGCGATAAGCTGCCGCTTGCGGTTTTTGCATCATCGCAATATGCTGGCGCACGGCCGCCAAGCCACGATAGCTCGCATCGACCGTAAAGCCTCTTTTTTCCGCATAACCGCGCAAGCAGGAGGATATCAACTCGATTTCCAGTTCATCCTCCATCCCCTCGTGATTTCTGATTTGCCGCATGGCTTGATATACTTTAGCGCGTTCCGTTCCATCCCAAGGAACCCATCGTTTTTCTCCCGTTTCCAACCGAAGATGAAAGACTTCATCGATTATTGGTTTATCCACTAACATTCCTTGCCGTCCTGCCGCTGTTGTCATTTCATCCTATCCTTTCTCACGCTGTTACGCCCTATATTTGTTTTTATTATATCATACCATTTGACAAGTCAAATAA
>CALYVJ010000312.1 GCA_945494195.1 uncultured Selenomonas sp.
AGCATTATGGTGCGGATATTTTCCAAGCAACGGCTTATGCGGATAAGGAAGAAATGCAGGGGTTAGAGCCAATCGAGAAGAAGGCCATGATGCTTCATGAGCAGTCGGTGCCGGCAAAAGTATGGAAGGATTGGCGCACAAGACGCGAAAAGAATGTAAAGGTGAATGAACAACTGATTGACCTCACGCGCAAGGGGATTATCAGTTATCTGGTCGTTGGCAAAGATGACAATGCGCATTTTTCGCAGACTCATTGCGAAGGGCGAAAGTTGGAACAATACGGGAAGGACATTCCACGGACAAGATTCCAGGTGTTGGCAGGTATCGATGAATTTGGAGCATTGCTTTTAAGCCGGGCCATTAACGACTTGGAAAAAGAGATTCCCTTTATTTATGTTCAATATAATGAAGGAAAAGGCGGAGCGACGATTCCTGGATATTCCGATACGCCTATCGATGAAACGATTCGCGATTCGGTTCGTACAGCCGGCGGAATGGTGGTGAATAGTCCCAAGCGTGCGGATTTTATTCTGCTCGTAAATACCAATGCGGATGGACGGACTGGTGAGGCGAATCAGATTACTTCTATGGGCAGCGGCATTGCTAACGATGGCCGTGACCGTGGAACGACGAAACATTTTGTCCAGCTGATTCAGAAAAATCTCAGTTACGGAACAGCTGTCGGTGTGGCCGATATTGCCTTTGCTAATGGTGCGGACAATGCTTTGATGCAGGCTCTTTATGGCGAGAATCTTCTTTACAAGATTCGGGCGTATGGTGGATGGAATACGCCGACCAATACGACGGGGTTTGTCATTGCTACGGGACTGCTTTCAGGACGCATGACAGATGAAGCCGTTGATCAGTTGCTGACGCGGCGTTATGTTGAGGATTGGGGCTATCAGTCGGTAGTCCGTACCCAAATGGGCAAGAGCATTGCTGGTTTCCGCCGTTGGGATGTTTATAGCAATATGGACAGCATGGAGACGGGGATTGTCGGCCGGATTAATATCCTGATGCGGGAGTTTGCCATCAAATATTTACCGCCTTATGAGGGACTGGATACCATGGAAGTAACACTTCCTTGGCATCGCATGTTCGAAGCGGATTTTAAATACTAAAAGGGATGTATCAAAATGCAAGGGCGTTTTGATACATCCTTTTTTATGCAAGTGCGTTTTGGATTGCGGCGGCTACACCGCTATGAAGATTATCTTTGGTGATATGGGCAGCTGCTTGTTTGAGTTCTGCGACGCTGTTTTCCATGGCTGTGGCATTTGATGGAAAAGCCTTGAACATAGAAAGATCGTTGGTGCCATCGCCTAATACGAGTACTTCGTCTTCGGCGATGCCGAGTTTTTGCGTCAAAACCCTTAGCGTGTTGCCCTTGGTGGCTGCGGCATCGTTGATTTCGATGTTCGTGCGGAAACTGGCAGAGATGGCGAGGCCGGGCACTTCGTTTTCAAGCCGTTCGGCAAGAGCTGCAAGCTGGCCAGGGGCACGGCTGAAGGTGATAAACTTGGCAATGTTTACATCGCTTTGCCAGAATTCGTCAAAATCTTTTATGTATTGCAGTTTTTTAAAGTGCGGATTTTTTAGCGACCAGAGGAAGTTTTTCAAGAAATTGGTGCCTGGCCGAACTTCACGCATGCGGTCTAAAAGACCGCGATAGGTTTTTAGGCGGGAGTTGGCACTGAAATGACCGCGGTCGGTGTAGATTTCCAGGTTGAAACGCTGGAACATAGCGATGATTTCGTATATCCTTTGACTGCGTTGGTGGTCGATATAGGCGGCGTGAAGCAGCGTGTGGTCAGGGGTGTGGAGTTCGGCCCCGTTCATCGTTAAATAGTAGGGGGACAGACCGTAACTTTCAACGAAGGCTTGGACATCGGCCATGATGCGGCCGGTGGCGATGACAAATTTTATTCCCTGTTGTTGGGCTGCGCGGATAGCGGCGATGTTTTCGGGCGATATTTGATGGTTGCCGTCAAGCAAAGTCCCATCCATGTCGGTAGCAATTAATCGTATCATTTGAATCCTCCTGTCGTTTTTTATTATAAAGATAGGGAGCATGGATAGCAAGGTATTGTACAGGTTTTGCCATTGTGGGAAAGGAGCGTTTTTGGTAGAATGAAAGAGTACAAACGAATGTTTTAGGTGATAACATTGAAACTGACAGATTCCATTCAATATGTGAAAGGCGTTGGGCCGAAGAAGAAGGCCGAACTCAATCGTCTGGGGATTCGCACGGTTTATGATTTACTGACTTGGTTTCCGCGGACTTATGAGGATCAAAGTGTCCTCACGAAAATTGGAGCGTTAAAGCCAGGAGAACGTGAGACGGTGTCTGGTGTCATTATGAATGTGACAGAGCGCCAGGGAGGCCGCCGTGGCATGACGATACTTACGGCACTTATTGGCGACGGTACAGGTTTTTTGCAGGTGACCTGGTTTAATCAGAAGTTCCTCAAGAAAAAACTGGTAACTGGCAAGCGTGTCTTTGTGACCGGCAAGGCAGAATATGCCTATGGGGGGCGTGGGCAGTTCGCTATGAGCCAGTTAGCGGGCTTTCAGATCTTAGATGACGAGGAAAATCCCGAAGAAATGTGTGGGATTTTGCCAGTATATCCTGCAACGGAAAAAATACCGCAAAAATTTTTGCGAAAGATTATTTTGGGACTTTGGCAGGAGGCGTTTGAATTACCGGAAGTGATTCCGGAAGGAATTCGGGAACGCTTCCATTTATTGGCGCGCCGGGAGGCATTTTATAAGATTCATTTTCCTAAGGATTTTTCGGAATT
>CALYVJ010000313.1 GCA_945494195.1 uncultured Selenomonas sp.
GCAGCATCGTCCCGTGTCTGTCCCATCATAGGGAAGTTATTATAGCTCCGGACATCTACCAGTGCCGTATGACCGCCCGATACCACCAAAGCCATAAAGGGCGGTTCAAGTTCTGGTGACGAAAGGAAATTGGCAAAGATATGGCCTTCCAGATGATTTACCCCGATAAGCGGCACCCCCAAGGAAAACGCCAGCGATTTAGCCGCTGACACTCCCACCAGCAAAGCCCCCACCAGTCCAGGTCCATAAGTAACGGCCACCTGGTCAATATCCGAAAGTTTTACCTGCGCTTCCCGCAGGCATTCGTCAACAACCGGCATGATATTTACAATATGCTTCCGCGACGCAATTTCCGGCACCACTCCACCAAACTTCTGATGAACGGGAATCTGCGTCGATATGATATTGGAAAGTATCGTACGCCCGCCACGAAGTACCGCCGCAGATGTTTCATCGCAGCTTGACTCAATCGCCAGCGTCAACAATTCTTCTTTAATTTCCTTCTCCATAAATATCTCCATCCATCAAAGTTTTGTATTCCACATGATGATTGCATCCTCACCATCGTCTTGATAATAATGCGGACGCCGGCCAGCATCCTTGAAGCCATAACGAGCATAAAGCGCACGCGCCGGAGCATTGGAAGGACGCACCTCAAGGGTCATTGCCGTCACCCCCTTGGCCTTTACCACATCAATAATCGTACCGAACAGTTTCGTGCCAATGCCTTGACCACGGTACTCCGGCAAAATAGCAACATTCGTAATCTGGCATTCCTCAAACGAAATCCAGCAGCCAGCATAACCAATAACCCGCTCTCCATCCAACGCCAGCAAGTAAACCGTATTTTCATTGGCTGCTTCTTTCCAAAAGGATTCCCGTGACCAGGGAATCGCGAAACAGGCTTTTTCTACCATCTCGACAGCATCAGCATCTTCCGGTGCCATCTCACGAAAGCTCAGCGCTTCTAATCCCATCACATTTCCTCCGTGGGAAGCGTATTCTTAGCCGCTTCCGGATGCCGTTTCTCCCAAAGGACCTCCGCTTCACTGCGGCGGATATAGACCGGCTCCAGATCCATGATATTATCTGCCCGGCCGACTGCCAGTTCTTCCCCCCCCAACATCGCGACACACGCTGCTCGCGGCATCATGAGATGGGCCGGCGCTGCTGTAACATTCTGCGGAAGCTCCATCTTGCCGGCGATTTTTTTCTGCACGGCATCCCCCAGCAACACTACTGGTTCTTCCATGCGGGCACACCAATCAACCACATCAGCAATCTTAGCAACCTGAACTGTATCAACCACCTTAAGCTGTCCCTGTTCCCACCGATAAGTTTCCACATAGGCATTGCCCTTCTGGGCATCCAGCAAGCAAACCAAGCGCACGCCACAAACCGGGTAATGGTACGCCAGTGCCTTCAACGTCGATACGCCTACCAACGGCAAATCCAACGCATAAGCCATTGCTTTTGCCGCCGCCAAACCAATGCGCAATCCCGTAAAAGACCCTGGCCCGATGCTAACGGCTATTCCTTCCAATTTATCTTTTGCAACCGACGCCATTTTAAGCACCTGTTCAATATGGGGCATCAAAGTTTCCGAATGCGTAAGTTTTGCCTGCATGGTAAGCTCTGCCGACAATCTTTCCTTTGAAGCAACCGCCACACTCGATACTTGCGTCGAGGTATCAATGGCTAGTACGGACAAATGTTTCCAACTCCTTTATGAATTCCTGATTTTTCTCACCTGCACAAGAGAACATAAAGCGACGGCTGTCTTCAGTCTCCCCCGTCCGCTCAATCGAGATTTTCACGTAATCCTCCGGCAGTGATTCAGGAAACTTGTCCGGCCACTCGATTACTACAATTCCCTCTGGTTCCTCCGTGTATTCATAGAAACCAATATCCTCTAATTCCTCTTCTGTTTCCAGCCGGTAAAGGTCAAAATGGTAAATGCGGCAAATCCCTTCATATACATTCATGAGATTGAACGTTGGACTTGTCACTTCTCCCTCGACGCCAAGGATATGCGCAAGACTCTGAACAAACAGCGTCTTCCCAGCCCCCAGATCGCCTTCCAGGCAAAGCACAGTTCCCTCCCGGATTTTTTGCCCCACCAGCTCGGCTAGGTGTACAGTTTCTTCGGGAGAACTTGTCATACAGGTAAACATTCGTTATTTACTCTCCTATATACATTGCGTTTAAAAAACATCATTCAATCTAGTATTATAACACGAAGCGTCATTACTGCCAAATCAGCTAACGGATAATAATTATTAACTGATATTTCATTCAAAAAACTACGCTATAGGAAGCATTTAATAAATAAAAAGAGATATTCGACTATAAACTCAATTAACGCTAATATTTACCCATTTCTATTTTCCACCAGATGGCCTATAATAAAGGCGTACCAATCAAATAGTACCAATAATAAATAATTATTGGTTCATGTGTTTATATAGGAGGGTTATCATTATGAAAAAATTTGTATGCACGGTCTGTGGTTATGTTTACGAGGGCGAACAGGCTCCGACAGTCTGCCCAATCTGCAAAGCTCCAGCTGACAAATTTGTCGAGCAGAGCGGCGATATGACCTACGCAGATGAGCATCACGTTGGAACAGCTAAAGACGTCGATCCGCGCATCATCGAAGGTCTTCGCCAGAACTTCACAGGCGAGTGCTCTGAGGTAGGCATGTACCTCGCTATGGCACGTCAGGCTGACCGTGAAGGTTATCCGGAAGTTGCTGAAGCTTACAAGCGCTATGCTTGGGAAGAAGCTGAGCATGC
>CALYVJ010000314.1 GCA_945494195.1 uncultured Selenomonas sp.
GCTGGCGATTGAGCCAGATATGCCCAAGAATTAAACCATAGAAAACCAAGACGGCCCAGACATGATAATCAGCCACAATGATTATCACTGCCAAGTCACCCAAAAACATTTGTAGGCCCCATCGTAAATCGTCGTAACCGAACCGTCCTGGACGTTTAACACTCGGTAATAAATGTGGTCATCGTCCGTCGAGGCTCCATTACTTATGGAAATCGCCTCCGCATACAAGACATAATTGCCATCCGGCGAAGTGGTACAACAGGTAATCCGAGCGTGTTTTCCCGCCTTTTGCCTTACCAGTTCATAAGCACTACTGGATTGGTCGATTTCGCGCCGATCAACCGATCCCCCCTGATACGCCACCTCCTGCAGCCCCCAAAAGGTTCGCTTATAGGCCTTATGCTTGTAGGTATTGGTAAAGGTGATTCCCTCATAATTGTTTATGCTCCGATAAGACTGGGAAAAATCAGCATTTCCAAAAATAAACAACAAAAAATACATAACCGATACGAACAGGACAAGACCTGCCGCTCCACCGGCTAACAGTAAAAAACGCTGTAACCTTTTCATCGCCAAATTCAGACTCCTCATCTATCCATCAATCTGTAACACTGACTATGATAACTGCAGATCCTTATAATTCGATAAAATCCAGCCGTCGTATCGATATTCTCATATACTTTTTATTTCACCATAATCCAAGAAAAACCTATCCATAGATAAATTGAACAAAGCGCGCCATCCATGCTACAATTTAAGCAGAAATAACATTGCGATTCAGAAAGGCACCAATACATATGCGTAAAAAAATTCTCTTTCTCCTGCTTGGATTCCTCCTGCTGTTGCTGACAACTTCGGTCCAGGCAGCTGCCACAAAAAACTATCCGCTAAAACAGGTACTTATTCTAAGCCGCCACAACATCCGAGCCCCACTGGCGGACCGCGATTCTGCCCTGGCAAAACGCACGCCTCATGACTGGTTTACCTGGCAATGTAATCCTGGGGAGCTCTCTCCCCGCGGCGGCGAACTCGAAGTGCTGATGGGACAGTATTTCCGGCAATGGCTGGAACAAGAGCAGCTGCTTCCCCCCAATGCCCAGCCACAGCCTCAGGAAGTGCGTTTCTACGCCAACTCCTTCCAGCGCACCATCGCCACCGCCCATTATTTCGCCACCGGCCTGCTGCCCGTGGCAAACGTAACGGTTGAACACCAGCAAAAGCTAAATGAAGCCGACCCAGTATTTCTGCCAGACCTGCCCGATAACGAAGCCTTCCGCCAACAAGTGCGGCAGGAATTTCAGAATGCCGGTCTCGAAAAAAAATTGCAGGAGCGCGGCCAGCGTTCCTGCAAAGTACTGATGAAACTATTGGATTTTGACCGGTCAGCCTATGCGGCTAAGCACGGCCCACTTCCGCTAACGGGCACTATTACCCCGCTAAAAGACGGCGGCATCGGCCTTACCACGCCTTGGAGCGCACTTGTACCAGCCAGCGACGCCATAACCCTGCAATACTACGAAGAAGAAAATGATTGGCGCGCCGCTTTCGGCCACCGGATGACGGAACAGGATTGGAAAGACGCCGCCGCCCTGAAGGAACTTGGCATCCATTCGCTGTTTCAGACGCCAACGGCCGCCAAAGCCCTGGCTGCTCCACTGCTCACGGTTATAGAGCAGGAACTCACCAAGAACCAGCGAAAAATCACCTTTCTTGGCGGTCACGACGTCAACCTAGCCGAAGTCCTGCCGGCACTGGGCGTTGAAGATTATACACTGCCCAACAGCATCGAAGAAAAAACTCCCATCGGTGCCAAACTCGTCATCGAAAAAAGACAGGGACAAGATGGCGAAGAATACGCCACCCTATCCCTCATCTATGCCAACGCCCAACAGCTTCGCCACCGCACGGCACTTAGCCTCAACAATCCACCAGAGCGGGTTTACCTGCAATTAAAAGGATTAAAGGCTAATGGCGACGGTTTCTACCGCTTCACCGACCTGCAGCAGCGCATCGAAAGGGCCACTGCGGACGGAACGCATTGGAAGTAACAAAATATCTACCCCTAAAGCAGCATGGATTTATTGCAGGCTGAGATACCACTCGATTCCACCATACCAAACATAGCAAGACCAGCACCACCAAGTACCATGGTCGGGATACAAGCAACAACAGCTGCCAGTTTGGGGAAGAGTCCAAGAACCATCAGCAATACACCGCTTGTTGCCACAATATAGCGGCTGCGAATGCCCGTCATACTGATAAGACCGATATTCTGGGCAAAAGCCGTATAGGGAAAGGTGTTGAACACGCCCCCCAGTGCTGTCGAAAAACCATCAGCCCGCAGGGCCTTGGTGAGCATGTTCTCCGTCATTGGCTTTTTGACAATGGAGCTTACCGCCATGACATCCCCGGTGGTCTCGGCCATGGTCACGAGCATGACCAACGTCATAATGAGGCATGATACCGGCTCAAACACCGGCAGTCCAAAAGCAAAGGGCGTCGTGACACCAATGGCGATTCCCGAAGCCTCCACGGTAAGCACGCGGTCGATGCCCGCATCGCGGAACAGACGGGCAAATTCCCTGCCCATCGCCAGCGACAGTTCCGGGTCAATCTGGTGATTCAAAAAAGAATCCACCTTGAGCACATTCCCCGGCAGAGCAATGCCTTCTTCCTGTATCTTTCTCTCCAATAGCTACAAAATACTCGCGCCTCCATCCTACAAAAAAGGCCGACCGTCTGAGCCCATAAAACAGGTGCCCAGACGGTCGGCTTTTTCCCGAACTGCACGGC
>CALYVJ010000315.1 GCA_945494195.1 uncultured Selenomonas sp.
TGCCTATATGGTGATGCTGCGGGATATGCAGCCAGGGGTGATGATTCCCACGTCACTGGGGGCATTCCAGTTTGGTGCAGCTCTGATCTGGATTATGTTCATCGGTACCTGGGCAAGTGATACCTTTGCGTATTTTACCGGTTCCGCATTTGGCCGACATAAGCTTTGCCCCAGTATAAGTCCAAACAAGACCATTGAAGGTTTCTTGGGCTCTGTGGTGGGAACGACGGCATCCGTAGCAGGTCTGGGGATTTTCTTTTCGCTGCCGGTCAAGGAAATGGCATTGTTAGGCTTGGCAATTTCGATTCTGGCCACGCTGGGTGATTTGGTTGAGTCAGTGGCGAAGCGATATACCGGTATCAAGGATTCGGGAAATATCATTCCGGGACATGGTGGCATTTGGGACCGCTTTGACAGTGTCCTGTTTACAGCACCGCTGGTGTATTATTTTGTGAAATTCGCCGGATTGGCGATGTAAAAGGAAGTAAGGTGAAGCGGCAATGAAAAATATAGCGGTATTGGGCTCTACGGGGTCTATCGGGACGCAGACTTTAGATGTGGTGCGCAGCCATCCGGAATTATTTCATATTTCGGTGCTGGCAGCCAATGCCAGTGATGAACTCTTGGAACAGCAGATCCGTGAGTTTGAACCGGAGCTGGCGGTTCTTTCGGACGAGGCTGCTTATAGCCGGCTGAAGAGCCGGTATAATGGTCCGACAAAATTGGCGGGGGGCCGTCAAGCGTTTATCGATGCAGCTGCGGTGGATGATGTTGATACCGTGGTTACTTCGATGATGGGCTTCGCTGGCTTGGAACCGACGATGAAAGCTTTAGATGCCAAGAAAGATATTGCTTTGGCGAATAAGGAAACGCTGGTGGTAGCTGGTGAAATTGTTACGCGGCGTGCCAAGGAGCAAGGGGTATCGATTTTACCGGTGGATAGTGAACATTGTGCTTTTTTCCAATGTTTGCAGGGCGAAAAACTGGCCGGTATTGAAAAGCTCCTGCTGACTTGTTCGGGCGGCCCTTTCCGCGGGAAAATACGTGAGGATTTAAAAGATGCGTCGGTAGAGCAGGTGCTGGCTCATCCAACCTGGAATATGGGCAAAAAAATCACCGTAGATTCGGCATCTTTGGTCAATAAAGGCTTGGAAGTCATCGAGGCTAAATGGCTCTATGGGGTTCGTTATGACCAGATTCAGGTAGTGGTTCATCCGCAGAGCATCGTTCATTCCATGGTACAGTTCCATGACGGTGCTGTTATCGCCCAATTGGGGTCTACAGATATGAAGCTGCCAATTCAGTATGCGCTTACGTATCCTAACCGCACCGATTCGAAGTTTGAGCGCTTGGACTTCTGGAAGATGAAGGACTTGACCTTTGCTAAACCGGATACGGATACTTTCAAGGGATTGAAATTTGCTTATGAGGCCGGTGAGATGGGGGGCAGTATGCCTTGTATTTTCAATGCGGCCAATGAAATTGCTGTTGGTGCATTCCTGAAGGGCGGCATCAAGTTTCTCGATATTTATGATATCATCGAGCAGACGATGCTGAAACGCGAATGCATCATGGAACCAACGCTGGAAGAATTGTTTGAGGAAGATCGCTGGGCCCGCGACTTCGCGGCGTCCCTGCTGACGAAATAACAGGCAGGTGTTTTTATGGTTTTGACGATAGCAGCAGCTATTTTTGTTTTTGGTCTGTTGGTACTGGTCCATGAACTGGGACATTTTATCACGGCGAAATTTACGGGGATGCGCGTAGATGAATTTGCCATTGGCTTTGGACCGAAGCTAATCAGTCATCAGTGGGGCGAGACCGTTTATTCGATTCGTGCCATACCTCTTGGCGGTTTCAATGATATAGCGGGCATGGATCCCAGCGATAATGATGCAGG
The DNA here is from genome assembly GCA_945494195.1 of uncultured Selenomonas sp. GTDB lineage: Bacteria > Bacillota > Negativicutes > Selenomonadales > Selenomonadaceae > Selenomonas_A. The sequence goes on from CALYVJ010000315.1 coordinate 1,901, forward strand.
GGCGCGAGGTTACTGTGCTAAACCAGTCCTTTCCCGGATGGTGGTCATTCTGGCAGGTTCCATCATGAATTTTATCCTGCCAGTAATCTTGTTCTTTGGAATCTTTTTCTTTGCTGGTGTCAGCACGCCGAATCCAGAACCGGTCCTTGGTACCGTTATGGAAGGTAAGCCGGCAGCTGAAGCAGGGCTTAGAGATGGCGACCGTGTTCTCAGCCTTGATGGTGTGGACACGAAAATGTGGACAGATTTTGTCAATGGCGTGAAGGACAATACGGGGGAACCGATTACTGTTGTCGTCCAGCGGGGTGATGAGACGGTTACCACTGTTATGACGCCGGTTTATGACAATCAGTCCAAGAAAGCAGTCATCGGGGTAATGAGTTCGGTAGAGACCCATCATCCAGGTGTTCTGGAAGCAGCTCAGCTGGCAGTAAGCAAGACGGTGGCGATTATCCTTATGATGCTCGATGCCCTCTATAAGATTATCTTGGAGCTTTCCGGGGCAGAACTGGCTGGTCCAATTGGAGTAGCGCAGATGGCTGGCGAGGTGGCGCAAATGGGCTTTGTACCGCTGCTTAATTTTGCCGCTTTTTTGAGCCTCAACCTTGGAATCGTGAATTTGTTCCCGATTCCGGCTTTGGATGGTGGCCATTTTGCTGGCCTGGTCGTTGAGGCAGTACGAGGAAAGCCGATGAGCCCGAAGGCACTCGAATACACGCAGAAGATTGGCATTTTCCTGCTGATCTTGCTTATGGTGCTGGCGACAAAGAATGATATCGTACGCGTCTTTACGGGAGGCTAAAGAAATGATAAAACGAAAAAAGCCCCGTCAGATTCATATCGGGCCAGTGGCCATTGGCGGCGGCGCACCGATTTCGGTGCAGTGCATGTG
>CALYVJ010000316.1 GCA_945494195.1 uncultured Selenomonas sp.
AATTAGGGAAAGATGAAGTATTAACGTATGAATAGAAAGCAGGATGGGAAAGAGAATGGCGTATTTCTATGTATTTATTGGCGGTGGCTTGGGGGCTGTGTGCCGCTATGGCGTGACGACGGCGGTAGGCATGTTGCTCGGAGGAATGTTTCCCTGGGGAACGCTTATCGTCAATCTGGTGGGAAGTCTGCTGATGGGGTTGGTGCTCGGGGCATTATTGCCACTGGCCAAGTCCTTGCAGCTGCTGCCCGAATCGCTGCGGGTGCTCTTGACCGTAGGGTTTCTGGGGGGCTTTACGACGTTTTCGTCCTTCAGCATGGAGACGCTGACGCTGCTGCGGGGCGATAGTTTTTTCCTGGCGGCGGTCAATGTGGTGGGCAGTATTGTGCTGGGATTGGCGGCAGCTTATATCGGCTATCAGTTGGCGATGGTATTTCAGCGCTGAGGGAGAGTTTCTATGGATGTAATAGATTTTTCGGCGGCCCGCCAGCGGCGGCTGGCGGCGATGGCGCGGACCAAGGCCGGGCCTCAGGCGCGGTTTGTTGCCATGCAGGAGGCGCTCAGCCAGGATGAGCTGACGGCTATGGGGCGCATTGTCCAGCAGCATGCCCTGCGGCTGGCCTATCGCATCGTGGCCGCAAGCCCTGTATGGGGGAAGCCCGAAGAAGCGGAGCCGTTGCGGGTTTGGACAGAGCTGGAGGCAGTGGTGCCGGTGCTAGCGGATCTGATCATGGCGGAAAGCTATATGCCAGCGGTGGTACGCATGGCAGGCACGCGCCTGACCGCCAATGAGGTCGGCCTATGGGCTGCGCGCCGTATGGTACTTGACTATCTGCTGATATTGATTGATGACAACAGCCGCCCTGACGATTGGCTCGATATCCGCGACAGGGAACCACTGCGCAATGTATTTGCGTATTTAGGCTATGCGATGGATTGACTTACAGGAGAGACGGTGAGGAAATGACGAAGGCATATGACGAGGAACTGCGCGCGAAACTATTGGGCAAGAACGGCCGGAAATTACCAGCCCTTTGGCTGACAGCGTTACGGGAGGAGCCATTTTCCTATTCCTACAAATTGACAGAGCCAGACGAGCTCGCAAGTAGTGTGGGGCAGCTCCACAAACGGGCGGAATGGGCAGCCTTTTGGAAGCAGTCAAAGGAGCCTTGGCGAGTCGAAACCGCCAATCGCAAGCCCAAAGGCCTGGGGATTCAGCATGATTATCCCGTGAGGATTCACTTTGATGCGGCAATTGATGTTCTTCGTTATTTAGGCGAGGCCAAGAAGTTCTGGTCGTTTTGTCAGCGGGTGGAGAAAATCAAGGCGGATTATCCTGCGGTGTTACCGGCTTGTGTCATGGAACGCGATAAAATTTTGGCGGATGAACCTATGACGGCAGCGATTTACCAAACTGCCAGGTATTTTGCGGGCACGCCCAAGACCAATTGTTATTTGCGGGAGCTTGATATTCCTTATGTGGATACGAAGTTTATCGAAGACAATCCAAAACTTACGGCCGCAGTGTTTTTTGCGGTACGTCCGGAGTTCACTGGCAAGACCTTTGATGATTTTTGCCAAGCGTTGTCAATTACGAAATCTGCGCCCTCACCAAACATCTATGTGCGTTCCCTCGATGCCCGCAAGACCTTTGCGGGGCTGCGGGAAATCGTGGTTACGGCACAGCAGCTGGCAAAGCTGGATTTGACTTTTGGCCGCGTGTTCATAACCGAAAACAAAATCAATGGCTATGTGTTTCCCGAGGTGGAGGATGGTTTGATTTTGTTTGGGGCAGGCAATGGCATTCTGAGCGATTTGCAGGAAATCCCTTGGCTAAAAAAGCAGTCCGCCTTATGGTATTGGGGCGATATGGATCGCAATGGTTTTGCAATCTTAGCGCGGGTGCGGCAGAAATATCCCCAGGTAAAATCTTTTTTGATGGCGAAGGATATCGCGGCAAGATATCGACATTTTATGGTGGCAGATACGGGAAATGAATGGGCAATGCCGGATGCGTTGACCGGGGAGGAGCAGGCTTGCTGGCAGTATTTGACTTGTCAACCAGCGGCAGCCAAGCGTTTAGAGCAGGAGAAGATTCCAGCGTTTGAAGTAAGGGCGGCTTTGGATCGTCTGTTGGGACAGAAAGGCGACGAATAAGCGGAATCGGTTAGAAAAGCGGCAGGAGGGATGGCGATGACTAAGGTAATTTGTACGTTATGCCCGCGGGAGTGCCGGCTCTCCGAGGGACAGGTGGGCTGGTGCCGGGGGCGGACTTGCCGTGAGGGTGAAGTAGTATCCCTAAATTATGGCCGGATGACCTCGGTGGACTTAGACCCCATTGAGAAAAAGCCCTTGGCCCGTTTCCATCCCGGGGGTTATATTTTATCTGTCGGCAGCTTTGGCTGCAATCTGCGCTGTCCGTTCTGCCAGAATCACGGGATTTCACAGGCGGGGGCAGAGTTTGCCACGCAGGATGTGATGCCAGCAGATCTCGTGGCCTTGGCCAAGGAGCTGGCGGTCCGGCCCGCAGGTAATCTCGGCGTGGCGTTCACCTACAATGAGCCGCTCATAGGCTATGAATTCGTGCGTGATACGGTAAAGTTGCTGCATGAGGCGGGGCTCAAGGTGGTACTGGTGACCAACGGGATGATAAATGCAGGGCCCTTCCAGGTGGATGCCTTCAATATCGACTTGAAGGGCTGGCGGCAGCAGGTCTATGATGTCTGCGGCGGCAGAATGGCTGGCGTCAATTTCCCCAGAACTGCCCCTTC
>CALYVJ010000317.1 GCA_945494195.1 uncultured Selenomonas sp.
CCCTTCCCCCGAATTCCATTGGTTCATAACATCCAAGATAAAGGGTTCGATGCGGAAAGAAGCCCGGGCAAAATTCAACAAACGCCCATCGTCATCAAATACATAAAAGAACAGACGGTCATTCGTGCTCTTATAAGCCACCGTATCATCAATGACAAGCTCCGGATGCTGGTTGAGGTATTTCTGGGCTTCGGCAACGTTATCTGCCGTATCCCAAAGCTCCCTTACCTGCTCCGAGCGAATGGACCATTCCATGGATTGGTGCATGGCAAAAATCAATACGGCCAAAAAAATAATCATGACCAGCGAATACAGCATTGTGAGTTTCCGCCGGCTCTTACCAAAAAGGTTCTCTGTCATTACTTATGGGCCTCCAGCTTATACCCAACACCGCGAACCGTCTTGATAATCGTATCTCCATCACCAAGGTCAAGTTTCTTGCGCAAAATCTTCATATACGAATCGATATTGTTGGAGCTAACGTCCGATTCCAGCCCCCAAATGCGGTCAAGAATGATATCCCGGGGAACAACAATCCCGATATTCTGGGCCAGCAGATCAAAGATCTGGAACTCCCGAGGTGACAGCTGGATAACATCGTCCTTTTTCTTTAGAACTTTTGCCGTGCGGTTCAGGGTAAAGTCACCGACTTCGACCACATCCTGCTGGATTTTCTGGGTACTGCGGCGCCCCAATGCGCGCAAGCGCGCCAGCAGTTCCGCGAACTCAAAGGGTTTCACCAAATAATCATCCGCACCTGCATCCAGTCCGGTCACGCGATCCTCCACTGAATCGCGCGCCGTAAGCATCAAGATAGCTTTTTCATATCCTTCGTGACGCAGGCGGCTGCAAGCTTCCACGCCAGTCACCCCTGGCATCATCCAATCCAGTACCAAGATATCGTATTCACTGTATTTAGCGTATTCATAAATATCGTTTCCGTTAGTCACCCACTCTACCTGGATATCATTCTGTTCCAGCATGTATTGAATCAGCTTTCCCAGCCGCTTATCATCCTCAGCTAAAAGTACGCGCATCTTAAATGCCTCCCGAAATTTTTATCTTATCTACTATTATATCCTGCTTTTCTTGAAATTCCTATGAAAAAGAACGGATTTCCTAAGAAATCCGTTCGAATTTTAACGATTATATAATTAGGTTACCGCCTGGCAGAAGCCATTAGTCGCGGCCAAGACGATCCCTGAGGATGACGTCATGGGAACCGCCCTCAACAATACTCGTTGCCGATACCAGCGTGAGTTTTGCCTTGTCGCGGAATTCCGGAAGACTCAGCGAACCGCAGTTGCACATGGTGCTGCGAATCTTCGCCAGTGTCGTCTGAACGTTATCCTTGAGCGGTCCAGCATACGGCACATAGGAGTCAACACCTTCCTCAAAGGAGAGCTTGCGCGCACCGCCAAGGTCATAACGCATCCAGTTGCGGGCACGGTTAGATCCCTCACCCCAATACTCTTTATAATACGTACCGTTAACTTTGACTTTGTCCGTCGGGCTCTCATCGAAACGGGAGAAGTAACGGCCAAGCATCAGGAAGTCAGCGCCCATTGCCAGCGCCAGCGTCATGTGATAATCATGGACGATACCACCATCGGAACAGATAGGGATATAAACCCCCGTCTCTTCATAATATTTATCACGCTCACGGCAAACATCAATAAGAGCCGTAGCCTGCCCACGGCCGATACCTTTCGTCTCACGGGTGATGCAGATAGAACCGCCGCCAATACCGACTTTGATGAAATCTGCACCAGCCTCGGCCAGGAAGCGGAAACCTTCTCCATCCACAACGTTGCCGGCACCGACTTTGACATCTTCACCAAAATTTTCATGGATGTATTTCAGCGTAATGCGCTGCCACTCGGAGAAGCCTTCCGAAGAATCGATGCAAAGTACATCAGCACCAGCCTTCAAGAGGGCCGGAACGCGCTCGGCATAGTCACGCGTGTTGATACCTGCACCAACGATGTAGCGCTTATTTTTGTCGATGAGCTGAAGTTCATGTTCCTTATCGCTGGTGTAGTCCTTGCGGAATACCATGTAACGGAGGTGCTGGTTTTTATCAACGATTGGCAGCATGTTGAGCTTATTTTCCCAAATCAGGTCATTGGCCTGGCTGATTGTCGTTACTTCTTCAGCTTTTGCGTAAACCAGTTTATCAAACGGGGTCATGAATTCTTTGGCCTGCGTATCCAGCGACATGCGGGAAACACGATAGTCACGGCTCGTAACGATCCCCAGCAGTTTGCCGTCTGGCGTACCATCCTCAGTAACGGCCATCGTAGAATGGCTCGTTTTCTGCAGGAGATCCAAAATCTCACCCAGCGTCGTCGTCGGCTTGATATTGGAATCAGAACTTACAAAACCAGATTTATAGTTTTTAACGCGAGCCACCATCGCTGCTTCTTCTTCAATCGTCTGCGAACCATAAATGAAGGATACGCCACCCTCCTGAGCGAGTGCGATTGCCATCTTATCGTTCGAAACCGCCTGCATGATAGCAGAAGTCATCGGGATGTTCATGGAGATTTTCGGCTCCTCACCCTTTTTGAACTTTACCAGCGGAGTCTTGAGCGATACATTGTTCGGAATACATTTATCCGAAGAATACCCCGGAACAAGCAAATACTCGCCAAAAGTGTGTGATGGTTCTTTGAAATAGAATGCCAACGTAACCCCTTCTTTCTTGATATCTTTGAATCTACCTAAAGCAATAGTACACTGTGCCTGTGTATATTGTTATA
>CALYVJ010000318.1 GCA_945494195.1 uncultured Selenomonas sp.
AACGACTCGAAAAAGATGACGGCGGCGCATCGTGACGAGGTGAGGGAAGTTATTGAAAGAGAGGCGGTTTCGTGGGCGGTGGAGGAAGTAAGTCCTGAGAAGATAGATGAACTGAATATATTATGGGCGTCTGTCACGGGTATGCAGCGCGCGGTTCTGCGCCTGAATCCGAAACCGGAGTTCCTGCTTATCGACGGAAACAAGTTCCGGCCTTTCGATACTTATACGTCTAAGGATTACAAGACGGTGGTAAAGGGAGATGCTACTTACGCATCCATAGCGGCAGCGTCTGTCCTGGCCAAGACGTGGCGTGACGAATACATGAAAAAGATAGCCTTGGAGTATCCGCAATATGGCTGGGACCGCAACATGGGTTATCCTACTCCGGAACACATAGCTGCCATCAAGAAATATGGCTACACTCCGTATCACCGCATGAGTTTCCATCCCAACGAACTCGAGCCGTCATTGTTCGGGTAATTACCGAGGTCGGTAAGCGTCTCTGCGGTTACGCGGGGTCGGTGCGGCCGTGCCGACACCTCTGGGGCTTCAGGCCAGGTAGCGTTCGTTACGAATATTTCGTGTCGCTGTAAGCGTCTGATTCTATCTAAATTGTACTAAGAGATTCGTACCTGGTTTCAGTTCACCGTTTTCGATGCGATGGATCAATTCCACCACCTTGTCATTGCACGGCGTTGGCACATTCACCTTTCTGCCTTGAGCGCAAACGGCGCCGTTGATGGCGTCCACTTCTGTCTTTTTGCCACGCTCAATATCTTGTAACATACTGGCTTTCAATCCTGCATGCTTTCGGATAGCTATCGGGATAATGAAGAATGATATCGCTTTTTTGATGGGATTATGGTAATCCAGAAGTTTTACCACATCCTTGCCTTGTATCGGTTCGATCCTGATGCCTGACGCTGCGCATACGTCGATGCATTCCTTTATCAGTTTCTGGATGATCTTACGCGATTCCTTATCCTTGGCTGCTTCACCGAAAGTGCATCCGAGTACTGCGCTCATTCCTGAAAATGAGGCGTTTATAAGCAGTTTGCTCCAGCGTGTACCCACGAAATTCTCGTCCACTTCCACAGGTCCCATCATCTCCAACAATGCTTTCACTTCATCGAAATGGTTGCCCCGTTCTTTGAAGATGCTGCCCAATGAAAATGTAAGGCTGTCCGGAGAACTGGTCAATTCGCATACTCCCGGCTCTGTCATCGTGGCTCCCCAAGCGACAGTGCATCCGAGAACTCTTTTCTCGCCCACGATTTCTGCTATCTGCGGTTCTGGAAGGCCGTTCTGCATAGTGACGATGACTCCGTCTTCTGCCAGATATTCTTTCAAAAAGCTTACGACTTCGCGGTTCGCCTGCTGCTTGGTCATCAGGAAAATGATGTCGTATATACCTGTCATTTCCTTGTCAGTCAATGCGTTGACGGCTTGTTGAAATTGCAGTGTGCCCGTGATGACAGCTCCATTTCGTCGCAGTGCCGCGACATGTTTTTCATTATGATTTATCAGGTCGATCTGCCCGCCTTTCTTAGTTATGAATGCGCCCAATATGGTTCCCAATGAACCTGCGCCGTAAATCGCTGCTTTCATTTGTTCGTTTTTTAGTGCCGCAAATATAGTTTAAGTTTTACAAGTTGTCAACCGAAATCACCTTCTTAGGTTTCGCAACTTGCGAAACTTGAATTACCTTGCAAAACCAGCAGTCTACCGCTCCTTCTTCTCGCAAATAACCGCAGTGAGCCACAGAATCAGTTGACCGGAGTAGTAGGTGACCATTATCAGGATGTTGTTGTACTCCACCGGCTCGACGAACTTGTTCCAGGACAGAATCATATCCGAGAACACGAACAGCGCCGCACCTGTCGCGAACCAACCCTGTCGCTGCAGCATTGACAAACCGAACATCGAACAAATCAGAACCGCATAGATGGCGCAGCCGATACGGGTGATGCCGGCCGGTGCGTGCGGAACGATGCTGGTCAATGCGAAGGTTATCAGCGCCGCTGCTATCGCCACTACTGCGGTGATTGTCAATGCCTTTGCGCGTACGCCCTGTCTCGTTTGTGTCCCGTTCGGTACGGATTCCTGACATCTGCACGACTGCAAATCAGCAGGTAGTGAAAGAAATCTCTTAACGAAAAATGTAATAAGCATCACGTGAGCAGCCGCGAAAAATGACATCTGCCCGATGAAATTGTGGCCCGCACCCATGTAATCCCCGCACATCGAGAAGATCATGGCCAATACTATTTGCCGCGGAGCGAGAAAGATTCCTGCCAATGACAATGTCAGCAGTGGGCCGATGATTCTGTATTTCACCACAAGTTCCGGCAATACCGAGCGCAGAACCGGCTTCGGTAGAAAATAAACCACGGCTAATAATATGAATATCAGTACGGTGATGCAAATGTTTTTGTCTATCTTTTTCATACGTGTTTGTTATATAAGATGCTAAGTCGTATAGTTTATAGGGTCATGCGTTGTTCCTCGAACGAAAAAAGGTCTCTTTCTGCCCTGCAAAGTTCTATACGACTAGCATAACAAATGTATTAAGATTTAACATGATAGCAAAATCATTCCGCAACTTTTGGATTATCGTGCAGGTTAAGTGTATCGCGCGTGAGGGAATGTGGGTAAATAAATATCAAACATCGGGAATCGCCGACCCTCATACAGCCGCCAATTCCTTGTGAACCTTCCCCTTCATTTTACCCGATTTTACAGTGTGATTTTGCCAC
>CALYVJ010000319.1 GCA_945494195.1 uncultured Selenomonas sp.
AAATAGCAGCATTTGCCACGGCCATGGGATCTAAGAAGCTCGGCATGGCATTCTCCCTCGCCATCAATACCGACGTCCGCTACATTGCCAGATACTATGCGCAGCAGGGCTTTGCCTTTTACAGTGTCTGCTGCAAGAATTGCAGCTTCAACAAAAAAGAGCTTGACCTCAAACAGGTCAAGCCCGAGCTGGCACACGAGGCCATGTGCAATCCCAAGTTCCAAGCCAGGCTCCTGGTGGAAAAAGGCACAGAGCTTTTCATCTCCTGCGGCCTCTGCGTGGGACACGATGCCATCTTCAACAGCAGCTGCCCCGGCCCCGTCACCACGCTGGCCGTGAAGGACAGGCTGCTGGCCCACAATCCCTTGGGCGCGATCTATTCCCGCTACTGGAAACGCAAACTCGGGATTATGGACGAAGATGAGATCTGAAGGCCTTCCCTGCCAGCACTTTCAATGCCCACCGGTAAGCTTGCGGATTTCTTCCCAGGCCAGCCGATCCGCTGCCTGCCGTACGGCCTACAAACGCGCTTCGTCCGCTTGCAGCAGCGCATACTGGGACAGCTCTGTCAGAATATAGCTCAGGCTGTCATAATCAAAGGCTTGAGCCACCTCCCGCAGGGATTCCCAGGCTTCTGCCAGTTCTTCCGAAGAGATTTCCGCCGCCATGGCCGGCAGGGATCCGGCAAAGACTGTCAGCGCCGTAAGGTAGGCCTCGGCGCTGCCGCAGTGATTTATCCCGGCCTCAATATCCAAGTCCGCCACTTCCCTCAGCCAGTCTGGCAATACCGCCTCATATCGCTCTTCCTTCTGTCCTTCCTGGGGCAGCCCTTTCTCCACCTTATCTGCAGGCAGGAATCTCAACAAGCACTCCTCCAGCCGCTGGCTGTCAATGGGCTTAGTCAGATAGTCATCAAAGCCAGCCGCCAGATATTCCTCCCGAGCACCAGCCACCGCATTGGCCGTAAGGGCGATGATGGGCGTGCCGGCACAGGGCATTTCCTGCTGCCCCCGCCGGGCCTGCAAAGTCTCCATGCCATCCATCCCCGGCATCCGGTGGTCGAGGAAGATCATATCGTATCCTTTTTTCGCTGCCAGTTCAGCACCTTTTGCTTTCCCCAGAAGCCAAAGGTGGAACTTTCCCCATAAGTGCTTTCCGCCTCCAGACGCTATCCATCAAGCCCAGCAGATGCTGGGTGATAGTCATGCCCAACCCTGTGCCCTCGATGGTGCGGTTGCGCTCCTCTTCGATGCGAGCAAAGGCCTCAAAGAGCTTGGCCTTGTCCTCGGGCTTGATGCCGATGCCTGTATCCTCGACCGCCACCCGCAGGGAAATTTCTTCCAATCCGATTTTTCCCCCTCGACCATCAAGGTTATGCTGCCTTGTTCCGTATACTTCACCGCATTGGTCAGGATGTTGGTAATGATCTGCCACAAGCGCAGTTCATCCCCATAGAGTATGCTGGGCAGATTTTCTGCTGCCACCACCTTCAGCGTCAGCCCTTTCTTCTCCGCTCGGGCGGCAATCATCATCACCAGATTATTCAGCAGGGAACTGAGTGCGTATTCCGTGGGAATCAGCTCCATCTTTCCCGCCTCGATCTTGGAAAAGTCCAGAATGTCGTTGATAAGCCCCAGCAAGGTATTGCCAGCTGTGCGGATATTTTCCGCATACTCCCGGATGCTTTGATCTCGCGTCTCCCGCAAGATCAACTCATCCATGCCCAGCACCGCATTGATAGGCGTGCGGATCTCATGGCTCATGCTGGACAGAAACTGGCTCTTGGCTACATTGGCGGCCTGCGCTGCCTTGGCCATATCTGCCAGCTCCTGTGTCACCGCCGCCAAAAACACCGCCATGCGCTCTGCCAGCGGGATGATGAAACGGTTGCCGCAGACCGTGAGGAAGATCCCCTGAGGGGCAAAATCACAGATGGTTTCACTATGTTTCTCCGTGTTCTGCAGCAAATCATCGTGTACCGCATAGGTAAGCTGCAATTTCTCCCCCTGGTATACGTCGGCACCGAAAAAGAGCCGGCCCTGCTCATCATAACGCGGCGGTACCCGGGCAATGAAGCAGCCATCGCGCTCGATGCCCAACGGAAACTCAGAGATATTGAATACGAAATTATCGTCGGGAATCACATTGAGATACCGGTGATAGATCTCGGTGGCGGACATATCATCAATGCGGGCAATTCCATTAGCTCCGCAGGTCTCCGTGATGGTCATCTCCTTGCCCAGGGGATGCCAGCCAAAGATGTAATCGCCCATCACATACTGCTGCTCCAGCCTGTTCCTCTTGTTGAAGGCAAAGATATTGACCTTGCTGTTGTCTTGCCCCGGCACGTATTCAAACATACCTGCTATCGCTCCGAAAAAGACAATATCCTCCCGGCCTGCCGCCATTTCCCGCACAAAAGCATAGACCTCCGTGCTCATGCCGGAGCAGTACACGGCTGCCGCCTTTACCTCAGGCAAGGCAGCAATTCTTTTGCCCAGCTGCTGTCCCGCCTGGCCATAGTCTGGTAATTCCCCGGAACAAAAAAAACTCCACCTTACTGGCCGCAAAGAAACTGAAATTCAGCTTGACCCCGACGATTTCCTCCTCCATACCGAACACGGTTTCCGACATCCCCATCACCACTGCCTGGGGCATGATGGCCTGGATTTTTTCCCGTATCTGCCTGGCCATGTCCTTTTCCATCATCAAAAATAAACATATATAAAAAT
>CALYVJ010000320.1 GCA_945494195.1 uncultured Selenomonas sp.
CCCGCCCCTGGCGCCCAATCTCTTTTTCCAGGCCCTTCATAAGCTCTGCCAGCTCCAAATCACTGCTGAAGCGTTTATTGAAAAATCCCTCGATATGTCCCTCGAGGAAAGATTCCAGCTTACCAATTCCCATGAAATAAGACTCCTTTATTCTCGCCTTTTTCCTTCTGTCCATTATAGCAGAAAGCAACTATAATGCCTAGGTTTCATTTTCCAGCCTTCAGTCCTTGAGATGCTTGTTGCGCAGCTGGCCACAGGCGGCTTGAATATCCACGCCCATCTCCCGGCGGACCGTAACACTTACATGATGGTCGCGAAGGTACTTCTCAAACCAGTCAATGCGTGCCTTCGAAGGACGCATGAGATTGCGCTCCACCACCGGATTGATGGGAATGAGGTTGACACTCGCCAACTGTCCCTTCATCAACGCCGTGAGTTCTCTTGCCTGCGCTTCTCCATCATTCAACTGGTCGATCAAAATGTACTCATAGGTCACCCGACGCTTCGTCTTATCTGCATAATTCTTTGCCGCAGCTATAACATCCACTAATGGATACTTGCGGTTAATCGGCATAATCTCTGACCGCAGCTCTTGATTGGGGGCATGAAGCGACACCGAAAGGGAGATGGGCATTCCCTCTTCTGCTAGTCGCAGCATATTCGGAACAATTCCCGAAGTGGACAGCGTGATGTTGCGATAGCCCATTCCCAGCGTATAATCTTCATGGATAAGCCGCAAAAAGCCGATTACGTTGTCATAATTCATCAGCGGTTCACCAGAGCCCATGATGACCATCGTATCTACCTTCGCTCCGTTTTCCTCGTCGCGAAGCATATCCTCGATGGTAACGGCCTGCGCGAGGATTTCTCCCTTCGAGAGGTCCCGGGCCATGCCGTGAAGCGTCGATGCACAAAAGGCACAGCCCATATTGCAGCCAGCCTGCGTCGAAACACAGATACTATTTCCATAGGGCTGACGCATGAGCACCGTTTCCACCGCAGTGCCATCAGTAAACTCCAGCAGGAATTTGGTGGTATGACCATCCTGCGAATCCAACCGGTCTTTAATGGCCGGCCGGCCGATGATAAGGTCTTTGGCCAACTCCTCCCGAAGCTTTTGCGATAAATTCGTCATCGCATGGAAATCCCTGGCTCCGCGTTGGTACATCCACTGGGCAATCTGTTTGGCCCGGAACTTCTGTACCTTATAAGGTGCTAATACCGCTTGCAGCTCATCAAGGGTCATGCCAAATATATCAATCATTTATTTCCTCCGCATCCTGGCAATGAAGAATCCATCGGTTCCATCTACCTGAGGGTAAAGCTGAATCATCTGCTCATCACGCTTTTCTCCCGGCAGGAATGAACCAGTATTTTCCAAACAAAAATCCGGATTCTCTGCTAAAAACGCCATTACAACTTCTTGGTTTTCCTGCGGTTCAATCGTACAGGTGCTGTATACCAAAACGCCACCTGCCTTGACCGCCTTAGCTGCACTGGTAAGGATTTCCAACTGCAGTGCCGGCAAGGCATCGATTTCCTCCGCTGTCTTATTCCAACGGGCATCGGGCTTCCGCCGCAGCACCCCCAGCCCCGAACAGGGGGCATCCACCAACACGCGGTCGGCCATGGACCAGTATTCTTCCCCCACCTCCCGAGCGTCGATCCGGTCGGTCTCGATAATCGAAATTCCCAATCGCTTAGCATTTTCCTCAATACGCGCCAGCTTATGCTCGTAAATGTCACCGGCAACAATGCGCCCCTTATCCTGCATCAGCGCTGCCAAATGCGTAGTCTTTCCACCCGGTGCACTGCAACAATCGAGGACAAACTCACCAGGCTGCGGGTCCACCACATGGGCTACGAGCATCGAACTTTCGTCCTGAACCTGGCAAAAACCTTGCTGCAGGGGCAGTAACGCATCCAAGGAACCATGTTTCGTGATGATAAGACCCTCCGGGGTCCAAGCAGATTCCTGAGCCTCAGCCCCCGCCTTTGTCAGGGCATCCAGCAAATCTTTGCGGCTGCCCTTTAGCGTGTTCGTACGCACCGACAACGGTGCCTCGCTGTTGTTGAAGAAACAAAGGTCTCTGGCCCCATGAAAGCCAAATTCCCTTACCCAGCGTTTTACCAGCCAGTACGGATGCATGCTTTGCAGTGCCAGCTCCTCTACACCGTGCCCCTTGCCGCTGGGGAATTTTGCTTTTTCTGGTTCGCGCACAGCGGTGCGGAGCACGGCGTTGACAAACTTGGCCGTGCCCATATTGCTGTACTTTTTTGTCAGCTCCACCGCCGTATTGCAGGCTGCCGAAGCCGGCACTTTATTGAGGTAAAAAATCTGATAGATCCCCAGGCGCAAAATATCACGGACCATCGGCTCAATTTTCTTTAGGGAACGATTCACATAACGGCGCAAAATCCAATCCAGCGTATCGCCAGCCTTTACGGCACCATAGACCAGTTCCGTTACAAAACGGCGGTCCATATCCGAAAGGTCTGCCCGGCGCAGTTCCCGTGCCAACGCCACATTGGCATAGGCCCCCTTCTCATGTACCTCATGCAAAATTCTGACCGCGGTATTACGCGCTTTATCCATAAAATCCTCCTCTGCGGATTTAGCTCTCATTCCTTTTCTTTAGGAAGTATAATCTTTTCCAGCTGGGCTTTTACTTCCTCGATGTCCACATGGGTGTTATAGCACGGCCCATTGGGACGAATGTTTAGGACCCCC
>CALYVJ010000321.1 GCA_945494195.1 uncultured Selenomonas sp.
ATCGTTCGACGTTGTTTGCCCAGCATGACACCTAGCTGCATTTGGAAGGCGATGGTACTTGGCAGCTGCGTCCGATTCCATCCATAAATTAAGCAAAGCAAAAACGCAAAATTGACTTGTCAATTTTGCGTTTTTATTATGAGAATTTAGGAATTAGGTCTTACTGATGATTTTCAGAAAGAGAGGATACAATATAATTTGTCATTGTAGAAAAGTAAGGTTGATAATATGAATCGCAGAGATTTTTTAAAAAAAACTATATGTATGGGAGCGGGACTGGCCCTGGCACCGGGACTTATGCACCATAAGGCTGTTGAGGCTGCCTGGGGGGCAGGCAATGACCTTCCTGGGGTTTCTATCCGCGAGACGTATTTGCAGTTCAGCTCCTTGCAGGCGCGTACGACGACCGATGGTGTTGTCATTCATCACATCGGAGGTACCAATCGTGATGTCTCGGCGGAAGAAGTTCATGAGTGGCACAAGAACAACGGCTGGGCGGGGATTGGCTATCACTTCCTGATCCGGAAGGATGGAACTATTGAGCGCGGCCGCCCCATGAATATGCTGGGCGCGCATTGTTATCAGCAGAATTGGCACACGGTTGGGGTCAATATCGTCGGAAACTTTATGGAAGCTCATCCTACTTCGGCCCAGATGGAGTCGGCGGCTAAGCTGCTGCGGGCATTGAGCCGCTACTATGGGTTCCCGATTGACCGCGATCACATTAAGGGACATCGTGAGTACAATTCGACGGATTGTCCGGGCGACATTTTGTATCGCATGCTGAATAATCTGGTATATAATGCAGCATGTTTGTAAAAGGCACGGGGAGGTATAATTATGCGATATCGATGGTTCGCAAAGGACGAGGAACGAGTCGATGCGTTTGGTGTACCTGTCAGCCGTGCGGAGCATGATGAAGCGTTGCATCCAAAACCGCCTGGCTATGCCCGGGGTGAGGTTTTAGCCATTGTCTTGGCAATAGTCATTTTGGGATATGAATGGGTCAACGACGATGCGCCGTTGATTTTTGTCTGTGTTTCCTTTCTGGTCTATGAATTGCAGCCAATCGTAATGACGGTGCTCGGCCCGCGGGGCCGGACGATATGTAATGTCATTAAGGGCTTCAGCCTGGCGACTTTTATCGGTGCGCTGGCGTGGACGTTTTTATGAAGAGGTCTTCATAAAAGCGTCTTTTTTTATATTTATAATAAGCTGGCTTTATAAAAAAATATATAAAAAATATTATTTTTTTTTATTGTTAAGCAGGAGAATCAAAAAATTCATCGAATTTCATCGTATAAGAATTTTTTCAGGAGAATAGGCGGTGGCCCGGAAGGACCGTTGATATGGAGATCAACCGCTATCCGAGGGGAGATAACGGTGCAGGAAATAAGATGCGTGGGAGTCTTGTTTTGCATACGGATTGTGTATATTAACAGATTAGGTCTGTTTTTATAGATATATATTCGAAAAGTGGTCAAATTAGGGGAGACCGGCTTTTCCACAACATCCAAGGGGGATTTTTTATGAGAAAGACAGAATGCTTAGCAATGATCCTGGCTGGTGGCCAGGGCAGCCGTTTGGGGGCGTTGACGAAGAAAATCGCCAAGCCGGCCGTACCGTTTGGGGGGAAGTACCGTATTATTGATTTTCCGCTGAGCAACTGTGCAAATTCGGGCATTGAGAAAGTCGGTGTGCTGACGCAGTACCGTCCGCTGGAACTGCATAATTACTTAGCATCGGGAAGTGCCTGGGACCTCGACAAGAAAGATGGAGGCGTATTTATCCTGCCGCCGTATGCGAGGGAAAAAGGGGCAGAATGGTATCGCGGAACGGCTGATGCCATTTATCAGAACCTCAATTTCATTGACCTTGCCGATCCGGACTACGTCCTGATCCTTTCGGGGGATCACATTTATACGATGGATTACTCTTGGATGCTCGATGCTCATAAGATGAACAAGGCCGAGGCAACAATCGGCGTAATTGAAGTCCCTTGGGATGAGGCTCCACGCTTTGGCATTATGAACACGGACAAAGACGGCCGTATTGAAGAATTCGAGGAGAAACCGGCTAACCCAAAGAGCAACCTGGCCTCGATGGGAATCTATATCTTCAACAAGAACTTCCTCAAGAAATATCTCGAGGATGATGCCAAAGATGAGACCAGCAGCCATGACTTCGGCAAGAACATCATTCCTAAGATGCTGGCAGACAAGGCTCGCCTCTACTCTTATGCATTTGACGGCTATTGGAAGGATGTTGGAACCATTGAAAGCCTCTGGCAGGCAAATATGGACCTGCTACAGGACGTTCCGCCCTTTGAGCTTAACGGTGACTGGAAGATTTATTCCTCCAACCCGTCGATGCCGCCGCATTTCGTTGGCCCGGATGCCAAAATCAAGAACTCCATGGTCAGTGAAGGCTCCATGGTTTTAGGCCAAGTCGTGAACTCCGTCATCTTCCCTGGCGTACGCATCGGGAAGGGGGCAAAGGTTACGAATTCGGTCGTTATGCCTTCAACGGTCATTCGGGAAAATGCCGTTGTCGACTATGCAATTATCGCTCAGAACTGTGAAATCGCAGATGGTGCGAAGGTAGCTGGGGAGAAAGGTGCCATTACTGTCGTAGCAGAAGGCGAGACAGTAGAGAGTGAGGCAGGCAGCAAACAGGCTGGCTGAGTCGCAGCATATAAACAGCAACCTAGTC
>CALYVJ010000322.1 GCA_945494195.1 uncultured Selenomonas sp.
CGCTGCCTTTATTTGGGCATTCTCTGCAAAGGTTTTTCCATCCTCCACAGCATCGGGCAAAGGTCCAAATTCCGCTAACGAAACCACCTCTACCGGCAGTTCCTTTAAAGCCGCTGCCATCTCCCGTACCTTGCCCTTATTCTTTGTTGCAATTACGATTTTCTGCATGTCATTTCTCCTCGTCTCAGCCTTCACGCCCTACAAACCATACCAATTCGCCGCCTAAGACATCCTTCTGATAGGAAATCAGCTCACGACAGCCTTTTTCCCCCAAGCGGAGCAGTTCCGACATTTCCTCATGCGAGAACGGACGACCCTCACCAGTTCCCTGGACCTCAACAAAACGTCCGTCGCCAGTCATTACCACATTCATATCGACAATGGCTTGGGAATCCTCCTCATAACAAAGGTCAAGGATCGGCTCATTCTCATGACTGACACCAACACTGATAGCCGAAAGGAAATCTTTTACGGGGAAGATCTTTCCCTTTTCGTAAAACGTCGAACAAGCCTCCACCAACGCCACAAACGCACCCGTGATAGAAGCCGTGCGCGTACCGCCATCAGCCTGAATGACATCGCAGTCAATCATAATGGTTCGCTCACCGATTGCCTTAGTGTCCACCACCGAGCGAAGGCTGCGGCCAATCAAACGCTCAATCTCCTGCGTCCGCCCTGACTGCTTTCCCCGGACAGCCTCGCGCTGCGTGCGCACGCCAGTAGCACTAGGAAGCAGCGAATACTCTGCCGTAACCCAGCCTTCACCAGATCCTTTCAGAAAGAACGGCACTCGGTCTTCCACCGTAGCCGCACAGATTACCTTGGTATTTCCCATTTCAATGAGCACCGACCCTGCCGGGTACTTCTGAAAATGGCGGTGGATTGTGTAGTGACGCAGCTGATCCGCACTGCGGCGGTCGATTCGTTCCATAGAAATTCCTCCTATACATGAAAAGCCTTCCCCGTCAGAGGAAGGCTATAAAATTCCGTCTTAGTTGTTTTCCTGATACTGCTTGTAGTTCTTGATGATGCAAATCGGCGTCTTCTGAGATGCATTGCCGAAAGGATTATCAATCAGCAGCTGTGCAGCCTTCGGGCCATCGACTTTATCCGTAACGCCGACCACACGGGAACGTTTGAGGTCATTGACGTCCGCAATCATTGCGCCAAAGCAGCCAAGACGCTCCTGGATTTTCTTTACCACTTCATTCGGCTCACCTGGACCATATACGATGCATTTATCGAACGGAGGCATTGTGCCCGTCACGTCATCGATCATAGCGGTTTCTTTACCGCCCCAAACATAAAACATGCCGGACTTGCCAAAGATTTTTGCAATAAAGCCTGCAAACAGCGCAAACGCTACGCGCCACTTGCCCTCAACGTTCATCAGCGACTGCATGCCATGCGGCGAAGCCAAGGAGCCATAATCCGGGATGAATCGGCAACAGAACTGGGCTACCTTACTGATTTTGAGGTCTTCCGGGCGTACATAACGTCCCTGCGTGATGGCTACTACGCTCTCGGCGCAGCAAAGCAGGTCATTTTCACCAATCTTATCTTTCGTATAGCGTTCAATCGCATCAACGATGTCATCTTTCTCAGTCAGGATGCGCGTCGGCACCGGGATGAGTTCTAATTCTTCTGCCATTGTTTCGTGCCTCCTTAGTCCTGTACCAGCTGGACGTCTGCCAGCTTGGCAATCTCTTCAGCAGTAAATACCAAACGGATTTTGCGGTAATGCCACGGCGTACGTCCCGTCTCCATCCAGATGAAATCAATCGGCAGGTCGACCATATGGGAAAGCGCCTCCTTAAGGCTCATCCCCTTGCGCGGCGTCAGTTTAACCTTGGCGTAAATGTTCAGTTTATCCTCGCCATGCGCGTCGCCCTTTTTCTGAATCAGAACAGCCTCGAAATACTCATCCTCGCGCGGTTCCCCCTCGCGTTCTGCAATACCCTTGACTTCGATTCCATCATACTGCTCATACGGCAGCTGAATGTGGTTGATGGCATCCATGATCGTCGCGCACTGCTTACCTTCATTATAGAAGTTCAGTTTTTTCGACAATACGATGCTGTTTTCATCCTGAGACTCCACTACAACTGGCGCACTCGCATCGACACGAATGTCCTCCTTACCTACAACAGCCAGGTAAAGATTAGCTGCTACTACGGCCAGTACAATCAGACCAACAATAACGTATACGATTGTCACAATTATTCCTCCCTAGAAATCAGTTAGTTATTTCGACGACAAGGCCTTCTCTTTCGCCATTGCCGCCGCTAATATCCGATAGTATTTTTCCGGCAAACGAGTTATATGTCCCGTTTCCCTGCTGGTAAACACATTCTGGGAATGCCCCGTCACCATGACTTCACCATCTGCTTTGCGGATAATCCGGTAGTCAAAAGCCATCTTAGCCTTGGTAAGTGCCGTGGGCGTCGTCTCAATCAGGACGACATCATCGAATTTCCCTGGTGAGACATACTTGGCACGTACATCCGTAATGGGAAATACGAAACCATCATCCATCAGCTCCCCCAGCGTAATGCCAATCGAGCGCAGATATTCTACCCGGCCGATTTCAAACCACCGGATATAATTCGAATGATGAACCACCGCCATCGCATCCGTATCGTAAAAATTCACGTGATGTTCCGTAATGACCGGCATGCAATCCCTCCCAACGGAAATCTTTTTTCCTTATT
>CALYVJ010000323.1 GCA_945494195.1 uncultured Selenomonas sp.
GTCCGACAATCTCCTCTGGCGACCAGTGGTACTTCAAGATGCAGATTTGGATGTAGGAGTGCAGGGGTGCATGCTCAAGCGCTTATCAAATCTGTGCTGCCTGAGCTACCTACAAGGGCGTCAGGATGTTTTCTTTTGGGATTGCTGTAGGCGGCGTAGGGCATCCGTGATATCAATTAAAATGCGGCCAGGAATCTTCTCACTTCAGTCAGGAGAGGAATGGCCGCAACGGTAGTCACTTGGAATACTGATTCTGGATGTATTTTGCGACTACTTCCTTGCTCATGTTGCCAAGTGTGCTCATATAGTAGCTGCGTGACCAGATATGACAGCCCCAGAATTTATCGTGCTTGATCTCGGGATGTTTTTTGAGGAACAGTCTGGCACTGCCGCCTTTGAGTGCCTTGACGATGTTTGTCGGCGTATACTTTGGCTTGAAGCTGATGAGCATGTGCACATGCTCTGGCATAACTTCCAGCTCTTCGACGGTCACATCGTTCAGCTGCGCGATGCGCAGCAAGATATCCTTCATCTCCTGCACGAGCTCCGGTGTCGTGAAGGCTGGGTTCCGATACTTCGTCACCCAGATCAGATGAAAGTGGAAATTGTAGACGTATCCACGCTCATAGATTGCATCTGGGATGCGCTCTTTTCGTTTCATATGTATCACACTCCTTCCTTTTTATTATAGCAATATATTGCTTGTTAGGCAATCTCATATGTTGTATAATAGAAGTAGGAAGGAGGCGAATAAAATGGAACATAAGAAGATGGCGGATTATGCCTATCATTACGGCCTGAAAGTCCGCATCTACCCCAGCCAGCAACAGAAAGAGATGATTCGACGCAATGCGGATGCGGCACGCTGCGTCTACAATGAACATGTCGCTGTGAACAAGGAGATCGCACGATTTGGCAGACGGAGCATCTACATCGACTTCATCGAGAAGCGCATCGAGGCACTGCGCGAGCGAATCCGCACGGTAACAGCATTGAAAGACCGCTATCCATGGCTCCGGCATCCCGATATCGATGCGCAGTCCATTGCCAATGCACGGCAGAACTACCAGCGTGCTTGGAAGCAGTTCCGTGCCGTCCATCATGCTGGTGTGCCGAACTTCCACAAGAAAACGTCCGTCGAGTCGTATCAGACGAATCCGCATTACAGCAAGGGTACGGAGATTTCTCTGTTTACCAGTAACGCCCGCTTCCTCGACAAGCATCATCTGATGCTGCCCAAGCTCAAACGCATCCGCTTCCAAGGCTCGCGTAAAATACTGGACCGACTTTTTGCCATGAAGGAAGTCCGCATCGGCACGATTACCATCACGAAAGACAGCCGGCACCGCTACTTTGCGTCATTCCAACTCGGCTCCGATGAACCGTTCGTGAAAACCAGCCCGAAAACAAAGGCAGAGATTGGCATCGACCTGAACGTCGAGAACTTCTATGCCGACTCGAATGGCGAGATTGTGGCCAATCCTCGTTATTACCGCAGGCAGAAACGACGGCTGGCCAACGCACAGCGCAAGCTGAGCCGTCGGATTGTCCGTGCCAAGAAAGAGCATCGCCCGCTCCGTGAGGCAAAGAACGTCGAGAAACAGCGCTTGCTCGTCGCCAGGCTCACGGCACAAGTCATGCAGCGCCGCAGAGATTTCCTGCACCGCACTTCCGCGACACTGATCAAGAACCACGATCTGGTCGCAGCAGAAGAACTGCGGAGCCGGAACTTGCTGAAGAACCATGCCCTGGCTATGAGCATCCAAGACAATGGCTGGCGGATGTTCCTTAGTATGCTGACTTATAAGGCAGCACTATACGGCAAGAACTTCGTCACCGTCGACCCGCGGAATACGACGCAAACCTGCCACGCTTGTGGCCATATCATGAGCGGCAAAGAGAAACTGACGCTCAAGGACCGCGAGTGGATCTGCCCGAAATGTGGGATACACCACATTCGCGACGTGAATGCGGCCAAGAACATCCTAGCGCGAGCCAAAGCAAAGCTCGTATCCATGCATTGATGCAAACCTATCTTGTCCGTTTGGCAACTTGCGGACGCTAATGGCTTTGGTAATTACCGGACCTCTGCTGTACCTCGCAAGACTGCGAATGCAGTAAGCCTGGCCTATCTAAGCAAATTGAGGTATCGAAAGATTCCCTCAAGCTCGCGACTTCAGTCGCGGGTAGTTGACGGATTTTGACTTTGAGGAAGGAGAGATTGCCATGAAGAGATTCGCAAAGCGCATGATGCCCATCTTGACGGCGGGCTGCCTGCTCTGCCTGCTGCTCGCTGGCTGCATGTCGGACAAGTACGAGAACAGCGAATACGTCGGCGTATGGAAGGCCACGACGGGCTCGATGGGCGGCATCAATGTCAATGTTGCGAAGACGGTCGGCGGCGAGTTCACGCTGGACCTCCAGCCGAACGGCAATGTCAAGGCTGTCGTCGGCGATGAAAAGGGCAACGGCGACTGGGAGGAGACGGCGAATGGCTTTAAGATCAAGGATTCGTCCGGTGAGATGGTCTTCGTGAAGGTGGAGACTGGCAAAGTCAAGACGGACTATTCGGGCATGACCATCTTGTTCGAGAAACAGGCAAAGGATAAGTGACGGATCGGTGTTGAGTTTTGAGAGGAAGTGAGTAACGTGAAGCGGATATTACTAGTCCTGCTCATCGTCTTTTCCCTGGCAGCAGCG
>CALYVJ010000324.1 GCA_945494195.1 uncultured Selenomonas sp.
ATCTGCGTCATCCGCTGGATAAGACGAAACCGTCACCAGTGGCTTTTGAGGGGGATGACCTCACCTATGATGAACGCGATGGCAGCTTTATCGCCAAGGGCAAGGTCGACATCCTGCAGCTGGATGCCCATCGCTTTCAGGGAGAGAATGTCACAGGCAATGTAAAGACCCAGGATATCGAGATCCCAGAGAAGGCCCATGTCTTGCAGATGACGCCGGGGCAGATGCGGATTACCCTTGATGGGTATAAAGCCCATTACAACTACGGCAAGAAGACCGGTACGATGGTGGATGTCAAGGGAAAGGCCGATGGGCATTTCATCACGGCTAAGCGCTTTGAGTTCTATCCGGATCATTTCGTGGCCTATGATGCCACGGAGACGGAGTGCAGTGCCAAGAAGCCGGATTATCATTTTGCGGCGAAGAAAATTACCATCTATCCGCAGCAGAAGATGATGATGGATAATGTCAAGCTCTATCTCAAGGGGACGCCGATTTTTTCGCGCAAACACTATGAGAAGGACATTACTCCGGGTGCAGCGGGAAAAGAGAACTTCCTGCCGCGAATCGGTTATAACAACGATGATAAATTGTACCTCCGATGGGATTTGGAATTCCCGTTGCAGAAAAATCTGAGTGCCAATGCTAATGTGCTGGTAACTGCCGCTGATGGCTGGCGCAGCAATTACGATTTGACGTTCAACAATGGGTATTTGCGCACTGGCGTAAGTTATGGCTATTTTGAGGACGATGACGACAAATGGCTCAAGAAAGAACCGTCGTATTTCCTGAATTACAGTGACCATCTGGCCGGCACGCATTTTACCTACAATGTCGGGGGCGAATACGGGCGCTGGTATGAAAATGGAATCCACAGCAATCATGGCGAGTACGGGGCAGGCCTTGGCTATGACCCGATTAAATTTCATCGCTATACGCTCTATCTCAATACGGGTTATACCATTACCCATGAGTCCTTTGATGATTCGAAGGTCTCGGGCATGAAGGGCTCGGCTGTGCTGACGAAGGATTTCAATGACCGTTGGGCCGCTTATACGGGCTACCACTACGATAAGAAGAACTCCCAGAATACGCTCTTTAACTACGATACCGATGATTTCAGCAAGAAGCTGCAGAGCGGTTTCAGCTACCGTATCGATGACCGGAACCGTCTGGCCGTTGGCACGAAGTACGACCTTGACCATAGCAAATGGAAGAATGTCGACTATTACTGGTTCCATGACCTGCATTGCTCGGAAATCATCCTGCGGTACAAGTCCATGTCGAACCGCTGGAGTGTCCGTTGGCAGTTTACGCCGTGGTAATTCCCTAGACCGCGAAATTAGTTTCGAAGAAGGTTTTATACGATGAAAAAAGAACTAGAACCTATCCTTGAGGAAATTCAAGGCAAGAATATCCTGGTTATTGGCGACATGGTTGCCGACATATATCTTGATGGGCGTATTTCCCGCATTTCCCGGGAGGCACCAGTGCTCGTGCTGCAGCAGGCCGGCGAGAAAATCGTCGCTGGCGGTGCGGCCAACGTCGTCAATAACGTGGCGACGCTGGGGGGCAATGTCTTTGCGGTGGGCCTTTTAGGGCTGGATAACGCAGCGCGGGGACTCAAGGCGGCCTTGGAGAAGAATGGTGCCAACACCGAGGGGCTTTTCTGCGATGAGAAGCGCCCGACTATCTCCAAGACCCGCGTCATTGCCGGCGGCCGGGCGACGGTCAGCCAGCAAATCGTGCGTATTGACAAAGAAAGCGATGCCCCCATGGCACCGGCCTTTGAGGCGGAAATCATGCAGTACATCAAGAATCTGCTGCCGGATATCGATGGTGTCGTTATCAGCGACTATGGCTCTGGTACGGTAACTGCGAAGATACAGCAGCAGCTCATAAGCTTCTGCCGGACCCACGATATCCCGAGTATCGTGGATTCGCGCTATGATATCCATCGGTTCAAGGATATTGGCTATGTCAAGCAGAACGATGCTGAGATTGCGGCGGCTGTGGGCAGAGAACTGCCGACGGAAGAAGATATCTACGCGGCCGGACAGGAACTCCTCGAAGAGTTGGATGCCGATGGCGTTCTGGTCACCCGCGGGGAGCTGGGCATGGTACTGCTGGAAAAAGACGGTGCTATCCACAACATCCCTGTGTCGGATAAGAGTGAAGTATTCGATGTATCCGGTGCCGGAGATACCTGCGTGGCAACGGTCATTTTGGCCCTGGCTGCTGGCGTGGAGCCGGCAAAGGCTGCCGAACTTTCCAATATCGCCAGCGGCATTGCCGTCCGGAAACTGGGGACAAGTACGGTTAGCAAGGATGAACTGAAAAAAGTATTGGAGAAATGATATGCTGATTTCTACTGATGATATTGCCGCTTTTTGCGAGGTGCTTCGCAAAGGGGGCAAAAAAGTCGTCTTTACCAATGGCTGTTTTGACATTTTGCATGCCGGCCATGTTACTTACCTCGAGAAGGCCCGTTCCTTTGGTGACTGTCTCGTGCTGGGCCTCAATACCGATGCTTCCGTCCGTGCCAATAAGGGACCAAGCCGTCCCATCAATAGCGAATTGGATCGGGCCAAAGTCGTAGGGGGCCTTAAGGCCGTGGACTATGTGGTCCTGTTCGGTGAGCAGACTGCGGAAAAACTGATTGCCAAGGTCAAACCAGATGTTTACGTCAAG
>CALYVJ010000325.1 GCA_945494195.1 uncultured Selenomonas sp.
TAAAAAAATCAAAAAAGTTTTATTTTAAGGGTTGACATATGGTTAGCTTATCCGTATAATAATATTTGTCGCTGATAGACAGCGGCGGAAAAGAAAAAACGGCCCGGTAGTTTAGTTGGTTAGAATGCCGCCCTGTCACGGCGGAGGTCATGGGTTCAAGTCCCATTCGGGTCGCCATTCATGCGGAAATAGCTCAGTGGTAGAGCACCACCTTGCCAAGGTGGGGGTCGCGAGTTCGAGCCTCGTTTTCCGCTCCATTATTTCGGCGACATAGCCAAGTGGTAAGGCCGAGGACTGCAAATCCTCTATCCTCAGTTCGATTCTGAGTGTCGCCTCCAAAATAAAATAGATAGTCCGGAGGAGAGATTCTTTCGGATTTTTTTGTGTAAAGGATTCGTGCTTGCTTTTGGTTAAGAGTGAGAGTTAAGGATGGATGGTATGGAAGGGAATAAGAGAGGGGGAATCGCTATTGGGGGTATCCTATCGCTGTTTTTGGGGACACCAGCCGAGGCACGTCCGGTGCTTCGGCAAACCATGAATTTTTCCCGGCTGCCTATGGGCAAAAACAACAGCTCACTGTTCTTGCGCGGTGGAGTAAAGAGCTTTGATGCGTATGCTGAGGGCGGAAAGTCCGTTAAAATTGGCGTCCTGTCCCGGGCATTTCAAAGTCCGGTTTTGCCACAGGTAGCTGCGGCAGAGGGCATTTCCTATGAGCCTGTTGTTTTTCGTACTGCCGAGGAGATGCTGGAGAGTTATCGTCAGGATCGGCTGGATGGATTCCTGTTTGGCAATCGATTGCAAGGGTATGAACCGGCGGCTGAGTTTGACAGCAATTACCTTCGGTTTGCTGTGCGCAAGGGCAATGAGAAACTCCTTGATCAATTGGATATTGCTGCGGACAGATTGTCGTTGGCAGAACCACAGCTGTTGGAACGTCTGTACTGGCAGTATCATATCGACGAAGATAATATGCCGTTAATCCTTCGAAAACCGGAGCGGCAGTATTTGGCGGAAAAGAGCAGGCTTCGTATTGTGGTCCCCGCCAAGGAACGGCCTTATTCCTATCTTGAGGATGGTGAGGCAAAGGGAATCCTGGCGGGGTTGGCAAAGAAAATTGGGGAAGACCTTTAATCCTCGTGTCGCGGTGCCGCGGGATTCCTTTCATGTGGAGCGCCATTTGATGAAACGCTATGATGAATCCCAGTTTGTCTATTGTGATTCCCCCGAGGACTGCCTGCAGGCAGTGTCTGAAGGTCGGGCAGATATCACGTATGTGCGGGTCGTGACAGCGCAGTACTATATTGGGAAGGGAACTTATCCGGACCTTATGATGATAGGGGGCGTGGCGCTATCCTATCCGTTATCGATTGGTGTATCAAAAGATGCCGATGAGCGGCTGCTGGCTATCCTTGACCGCGAATTGGTCCATATAGGGCCGTATAAGATCTGGGAGCTCATCAATGAGAGTTCCGTGAATTTGGAGACTGAGCGGTCTATTTGGTCATTGCTGTATATGCATCCGCGTAAAACCTTGTTTGCGTTTTTGCTGGTCGTGGCGGTAGTTATGTTATTTCTGTTCCGTCTCGTCTATATGCGCCAGCGCCATGTGCGAATGATCCAGCAGATGCTTTTCCGGGATGCAAGTACCCAGCTTCGCAACCGTGTTTGGTTGGAAGCGGAAGCGGTAAAACGAATGGCTCTTGTTTCTGCAGACACCATGGAGCAGTGTGCGATTGTCGTGTTTGTTCTGCCGAAAATGGAATATTTGGAGGCTGTGTATGGTCAGCATGTTGTCGATGAGGCGCTGCGCAAATTGGTGTTGGCTGTCCATCAGTCTCAAGGCTGGGGGGGAGTTTCCTGAAGCAGCTAGCCTCCATGGAGGAAATGGTCCGTCAGGCAGTTCTGCAGGCTGAAATCGCTGCTAGTGAAGCAACGGAAAACAGTATGCGGTTTTACGATGAAAAATTGTTAGAACGCCAGCAACTAGCGCTAAGTATCCAGAATTGCATGAAGCAGGCCATTGAGCGGCGGGAGTTTGAAGTATGGTATCAGCCTAAGTATGATTTGCTTACACGCAAATGCGTAGAGGCCGAGGCATTGGTTCGCTGGAATAGCAAGGAGCTGGGCTTTTTATTGCCGGGGCAGTTCATTGATTTATTCGAGCGGACGGGATTTATTACGCGGCTTGACTTTTATAATTGGGGTATGAACTTTCCATAGATGATTTTGGCAGCGGTTATTCGGATATGGCGCTTTTGAATGTCATGCCCTTTGATGTCATGAAGCTTGACCGGAGCCTGTTAGTGGCAGCTGAAGGTTCCCACCGCATGCGGACGGTAGTAAAGCATGCCGTGCAAATGGCAGAAGAGCTGGGCATGCGGGTGCTCTGTGAATGAATTGAGACCAAGGAGCAGGAGGAAATCCTCATTTCTTGTGGCTGCCACTATGGGCAGGGCTTCCTGTACGGTAAACCGATGAGTGAAGAAGCGTTTGATCGTTTTCTGGAAGAGCATCTATAAAAGCGAAAACGTTGGCAAATTGTATGCAATAGCGTTATAATATACTATTACTGATTAATAATAATGAGGAGTTGTTCACCATGGCTAATGAACCATCCCGGATTACGGATCACTTATTGAATGTTTTCAACTATTG
>CALYVJ010000326.1 GCA_945494195.1 uncultured Selenomonas sp.
AAGTTTTTTGGAAAAAGGCAGAAAGGGCAAATTCTTGCCAAAATGTCCGTGAAAAACATTGGTTAACCAGAAAGGAAACAATAAGTTGACGATAGGAGTAAAGGTGTTTATAATGAAACATGTTTGCAGGAGGCAATTATGGAACAAAATCATTTTCGTGAACTGGCGCGGTCGTTGTCCTGTTTGCAAGGCGGGCGATTTGCTGGCGCAGTTATCATGCGAGCGGATTGGCAGGTGACGGATGGTGAAAGGGGACCGTCGCCTGGGTTACAGGTGTTAAAGGATCGGCATGGACTCTTTATGGTGCGCTGTGTGGTTGATAATGAAGTGCTTAGCGTGACGATGCTATTAGGTCGTCAAGCGGAAAACTCGTTTGACCAGTCAAGTTTGACAAGTCAATGGACCGGTCAAACGGACTGGTCCATTGACTTGTCAACTTGGCGGGTAGCAGTGACGGATATCCTGGCGTTTACGGCTGATGTAGGGGATACGAATTGGATTCATCAAGGGGAACGGCCGGTTATCCCCGGCTTGCTGCTCATGGAGAAACTTCTGGCCAAGTGTCCGGCCGCAATAAGGCAGTTGTCGCTGCGGTTTTATCATGCGATGTTTGCCGGTGCCGTTTTGATTGACTGGCGGACGGGAAAAATTTTTCAGCGGGAGAGAATGACAGCGGCTTTCCATTGGCAGTAAGTAGGCTTTATTTTGGAATTTCTATAAAGGCAGGTTTTTGAGATGCAGAAAGATACAAGTATGATGTTGGTAGAAGAGAAATTTACGGTGCGGCAGATGACGAAAATGGCACTTTGCCTAGCGTTCTGCTGCGTCTCCGCTTTTATTTCGTTTCCTTTGCCGTTTACGCCAGGTTTGGTGACGGCGCTGACCATTGCACTTACGGTGACGGCGCTGGTTCTGCCACCGAAACTGACATTTGTGACAATTGCGGCGTATGTGTTTTTAGGAGCAATTGGTCTGCCGGTGTTCCCCGGCGGCATGGGTGGCTTGGGGCGTCTGTTAGGCCCGACGGGTGGTTTTTATTTTGGCTGGCCGTTTGTCTGCCTGCTCGTCAGCCTGCTCAAGGGAAAGGCGATTTCGTTTCGCCGTTATGCATGGGTAGCAGTGATTGTTGGTGTGCCGCTTACTTATGTCGGCGGTTTGATTTCGATGATGCTTGTCATGAAGGTTGGCCTTTGGCAGGGGCTCCTCATGGCCGTGTTTCCGTTTATTCCCGGCGATATTATGAAGGCACTTTTGGCAGCGTTTATCGGTGTGCGCGTCAATAAGATGCTTGAGAATCTTTGAGCATGCAAGAGGTATACGTACTGGCTGCCCTGCGGACGCCAATCGTCGGGAAGAATGGACGATTTAAGACGATACGTCCCGAGGTGTTTGGCGCTGAGGTGGTAATGTCGCTGCTGCAGCGGTGTGAACTAACGACCGTTGATGGCATTTTGGGCGGTAATGCCGTGGGAACAGGAGGGAACATCACACGGCTCATGGCGTTATTAGCGGGGCTGCCTGATGTGGTTCCAGCTTGCACGATCGATATGCAATGTGCGTCGGCAGCTGCCGCACTGTCGTTGGCGTACGCGAAAGTGGCTAGTGGGCAGGGGGAGATATGGCTCGCGGGCGGCATGGAAAGTTCGTCGCTGCAGCCACTGCGGCGGTACGCGATGGCAGATGAACGCTATGGATTGGCGCCAAATGGCGATGGGGTGTACTATACGGCGCAGTTTGCACCCGGTGATATGAAGCCCGATACGATGCTTCGCGGTGCGGAGCGCGTAGCAGAGGCGGAAGGGATAACGCGTGCGCAGTTGGAAAAATGGGTGCTGCGCTCGCATGCGCGGGCAGCAGCTGCTGCAAAGGCAGGTGTCCTGAAGGATGTGATTGTGCCGATTCAAGGGTGGTCACAGGATGATGGCATTCGTCTGCGCATGAATCAGTGCCTGCTTGATCGTTTGCCACTGCTTTTGGGAGCGGGCACGACGCTTACGGCAGGGTCTGCCTGCTGTATCAATGATGGAGCAGCCTTTGCCGTGTTGGCTTCGGGGGATTATGTGCGGCGGCGGGGGATAAGGCCGCTGGCGCGTATCGTGGGAACGGCATCGGTGGGAGGGAGTCCCGACCAAAGTCCGCGCGGGGCGATGCGCACGGCCGATGTTTTGCTCGGGCGGTTGGGGTGGCGCTATGAGGCGTTACAGGCCATCGAGTTTAACGAGGCCTTTGCGGTCATTGATGTGCTATTCGAGCGCGCGCATCCAGATTGTGTGGCAAGGTATAACCGTTTGGGCGGAGCTTTGGCCTATGGACATCCGTACGGGGCATCGGGGGCGATTTTGCTGGTGCATCTTATCAAGTCGCTGCAGGTAGTTGGCGGTGGTAGGGGGATATTGTCGATTGCCGGTGCTGGCGGCATGGGGGAAGCGATTGCATTGGAGCTGGTAAAATGAATTATTTTAAGTTGCTGCAAAAATGGGTGACAAGTCAGCCGGAGAAACTGTTTCTGATCGTGGATGAATCGAAATGGAGTTATCAAAGGTTTGGGGCGGTGGTTAAGCACTTGGTCGGTCAAATGTCAGAACGCCTAGTAAAGCAACTGACTGGGGCAGATGTTTTACTTTTAGCGGATACGTTTGCTGGCCAATTG
>CALYVJ010000327.1 GCA_945494195.1 uncultured Selenomonas sp.
CACCATATGAGGTCCATTTTGAGAAAGTGTTGCACTTAGCTTGACAATCCGTCGGTAAATATGGTATATCCCAATAATGAGAAGTTCTTGGATGATAAAAAAACGAAGAGGAAGTCTTATAGGTCTTTAGTTCCATTGTAATGAAACAAAGATTTGAAAAATCTTTTCAAGCACCTTAGGCAAACAACATAGGAAAGCGTGATTGACTCTTGATAGCCAATCACGCTTTTTTCGTTTTATGCATATATTCAAATATCGATTTTCACAGCCCGCAGACGGATGCGAACGTAATCGATAGTCCAGATTCCATCCTGACAGAGTTCTGGCGCCAGTGCTTCCTCGGTTTCCTGGATAATGCGCGCCTTCATTTCCTCATCCATACCATCAAAGGGCTGCTGGATAAACATGCGTATCCAATCGGCCACACTGCGTCCCTGGGGCTGCGGCGTCGGACGGTCAAACAGGATTGCGTAATCCACGCGCAAGCCGGCTTGATCAACTAGCGGCGTATATTACCCAATACTGGGGAAAAATTGGACAGGCTGGTAACTATAGCCGTATTCCGCAAATTTTTGCGCCAGCATCCCGTGAACCTTTACCCCACAGCCAATACCACCAAACTCGGTTATCAGCTGACCGCCTGTGCGGAGATTGGCAGCAATATTGCGCAGCAGCAAATACTGTTTATCTTCATCTATCCAGTGAAATACTGCATTGGAAAAAATTACATCCGCCGGTTCTTCCAGCTTAAAGGATACTGCATCAGCTTCCCTAAAGGGTAATTCCGGATGATTTTTTCTCGCTTCTTCCAGCATCGAGGCTGACGCGTCAATCCCCAGCACCCGGAACCCCGCTTGGGACAGCTTAGCCGTAAGAGCTCCATTGCCACAGCCCAGATCAACGGCCAAACTTCCCTTGGGGACAGTAATCAAGCTCATAACATCTTCACCATATTCATGTACAAAGGAAAAGCCATTACCGTAATCTTTTGCATTCCAATCCAGATTCACAAAATCCCCTCCTATTTCACTACTCCCCAAAGCTATTCGCTTCAAATCATAAATATCCTCCTAATGTCAGAATATTTCTTTTCTAGTTGCATTTTTCCTGCAATTGGTATACACTATATTGCAATGTTTTCTTTACAAGTTTACACATTCAATCATGTTGTATATTATCAATTTACCACTAATATCCATAGGAGGCGCATTTTATGCCGAAAAAATCCCTCGCCACTCCATTCATCCTCATACTTCTCTGTTTTTTCATCCTGACCCTCAGCGGCTGCGGTCTCGGCAAAATAGCCCGGGAACACCAGCGGTCCCAGAGCAAATGCATTGAATTAAAACTTGCCTATCACCTGCCCGCTAACCATTACCTCTCCCAAGGAATGGAACGATTCGCGCAGCGCGTAAACGAACGCTCACAGGGAAGCATCAAAATCACTACCTATCCCGCGGGACAGCTTTATACCGATAAGAGCATGAATGATGCAATCATGTCCGGTGGATTGGATATAGGCTTAAACTCTACCGCCATGTGGACCACAGTAGTTCCCTCTTTAAACGTACTGGATGTCCCCTTTCTGCTGAACAGTTACGATGCCGTTGGCAAAGCTATGAATGGCAGCCTTGGACGCACGCTGTCTACTGAAATGGAACGAAAAGGTGTCCATCCATTAATCTGGGTGGATTACGGCTATGTACAGTTCTGCAACAATTCCCGCCAACTCAAAAAGCCCGAAGACTTTCAAGGATTACAGCTTCGCGGTTATGGACAGATTCCTGCGGAAACCATCAAGGCCTTGAGTGCCTCACCTGTCACCATGAGTTCCGGCGAAGTTTATATGGCCATGCAGCGTGGCACAATCGATGGGCAAACCTCCGGTACCACCGCCATGTACCAACGAAAGATTTACGAAGTAGGCAAGTATCTGACGATGACCAACCATGCTTTTTGCGAATTTGTCTTAGCGATGAACAACACAGCCTGGGAACAACTGACCGAAGAGCAAAAACAGCTTCTCGAAGAATGCGCCGAGGAAACGCGTGAAGAAATTCACCAACAAACTAAAGAAGAAGATTTAAAAGCCATGAAACTCCTGCAGGAACATGGCATGAATGTCTATACGATTCCTCCAGAAGACATTCCCCTTTGGCAGGAAGCCACCATGCCCGTCCGTGAAAACTTCATCCGCAACACCGGCGACTTGGGACAACAATTAATCAACCAATGCCTTGCGGCCAATAATTAAAAAGGAGCATCACTATGAAGCAATTCCTCTTAGCCATTGACCAAATTCTCGAAAAGCTTACCCAAGCGGCCACCATCCTTGCCGGCATTTTCCTTCTCGCTACAGCCTTTATCATTGTTTATGAAGTAATCATGCGCGGCCTCTTTCACGCACCTACCGAATGGGTACTCGAAATTTCCACCTATTTTATCATTGTAGCTGGCTTTCTCGGACTTGCCATCACCTATCGGCAAAGAGCACATATTCAGGTGGATCTTTTGGCCAGCAAATTTTCGAAAAAAAATAGCCGCAACATCAACCTTTGTTTAAACCTGCTTGCCACCTTTACCTTTTTGATTTTCATGACCGAAAGTATGGACCAGGTACCGGCATCGTTTCTCTATCATA
>CALYVJ010000328.1 GCA_945494195.1 uncultured Selenomonas sp.
TGAGCATAGCAGCCCCGGTTGAAGTAGTCTCAAACTCTGACAGGACGTGTACATCTATCCCCATAATATCCGCCTTGATTTGTGAAACCAGGTTCAACCGTGCCAAACCGCCTGAAAGGCGCACCGCTGATACCTTCACGCCTGTTTTTTCAACGGCACGCATCATGTCCATATCAATAAAGCCGGTGCTCTCAAATACAGCTCTTGTCATTTCCTTGCGTGTATGCCTGCGCTCAAGGCGAAAAAATACGCCCCGTATGATTATATTGAGCGCAAGGACGATATCCGCTATGCCTGCGAGGGGTTCTTGTTCCCCGATACTTATGAGCTTCATGAAGATCCTACGCCGGAATCCATCATGAAGATGATGGCTGAGGATTTTGATACCCGTTTGACGCCGGAACTTCGCGCCCGGGCCCGGGAGATGAATCTTTCGATTTTTGATCTTATCACCCTGGCATCGTTGGTGGAAAAAGAGGCCCTTTACGCTGAGGACCGGCCGATTATTGCCCAGGTGTTTTTCAAGCGGCTGAAGATTGGCATGCCACTGCAATCGGACACGACGCTGCAGTATTTGCTGGATGCCCCCAAAGAGGATGTATCGATTAAGGATACGAAAATCGAATCGCCGTATAATACCTATCAGCATCGCGGCCTGCCGCCAGGGCCGATTGCCAGTCCGGGGATGGCGGCTATCAAAGCCGTGCTCTATCCGGCGGATACCGACTATTTGTATTTTGTAGCAGATCGCAAGGGGCATAATCACTATTCGACGAATTATGCTGATCATCAGGTTATCGTCAATCAAGTGCGTTGATGAGGCAAAGGCAGGAGTAAGTTTTGGAAGATATGGAATTGCTGTTCCAGGAAATGGAACAATACGCTGCAGAAAATCATGTGCCCATAATCAATGAGCGGGGGCGCAAGGCCTTTTTGCAGGTGGTGCGGGAACAGAAACCCCATCGCGTGCTGGAAATCGGCATGGCGATTGGTTATTCTACCTTGCAGATTGCCGCAAACAGTGCCGAGGATGTAACCATCACAACCATGGAACTCAGTGAGGAGCGGGTGAATACAGCTCGCTCTTATATTGCTCGTTCCCCTTATGCCAATCGCATCCGCATTCTTAGCGGTGATGCCGGGGAATTGTTGACAGAAGAAGCCGCTAAGGATGCTCCCTTTGATTTCGTTTTTATCGATGCGGCCAAGGGGCAGTATGTGGACTATTTCCACAAAATTGAGCCCCTGCTGGCGGATTCAGCGGTTATCTTAGCCGATAACGTTCTGTTTCGGGGTTATGTGTGCTCGGAGGAGAAACCGCCGCGGCGCTATAAGACCATCGTGAAGCGACTGCGTGAGTATCTTTCGCTGGTGACGGAAACGCCGGGGTATTCGACGGTGATTCTTGAAAATGGTGATGGGCTGGCAGTTACGCGGCGGAAAAAAGATACGTTTTAAGTTTTTAGGAGGAATCCTTTTATGATAAAGAAGCCTGAGCTGTTAGCGCCGGCGGGAAATCTTGAAAAAATGAAGATGGCAATCCTTTACGGAGCGGATGCTGTCTATCTGGGAGGAAAAGCCTTCGGACTTCGGGCCTTCGGTGGCAATTTCAGCCGCGAAGAATTGAAAGAAGCTGTGGATTTTGCTCATGAACGAAACCGCAAGGTGTATGTGACAGTCAACATCTTTACCCATAATGGGGATCTTAT
Organism: uncultured Selenomonas sp.; assembly: GCA_945494195.1. Lineage (GTDB taxonomy): Bacteria > Bacillota > Negativicutes > Selenomonadales > Selenomonadaceae > Selenomonas_A. Next base: position 1,710 of record CALYVJ010000328.1, read on the forward strand.
CGGTCTGCCGGATTATCTGAAGTATCTGGCAGCGATTAAGGTCGATGCCCTGCTGGTGGCTGATCTTGGCGTCTTTATGATGTGTCGTGAACTCATTCCGGAGATGGAGCTTCACATCAGCACGCAGGCGAACAATACAAACTGGGCGACGGTTAATGCCTGGAAGAAGCTTGGGGCAAAGCGGGTGGTCTTGGCTCGGGAGATGTCTCTAGCTGAAGTGCGGGAAATCCGTGAGAAGTGCGATGTGGATTTGGAAATGTTCATGCATGGTGCCATGTGCATTTCCTATTCGGGACGCTGCCTGTTGTCGAATTATTTCACCGGCCGGGATTCGAACCGCGGCAGTTGTGCACAATCCTGTCGTTGGAAATATGCGCTGGTGGAGGAAACTCGCCCAGGGCAGTATTTCCCCATCGAGGAAGATGAGCGTGGTACGTATATCATGAATTCCAAAGATATGTGTTTGATGCCGAATATTCGTGATGTAATCGAGAGTGGTGTTGACAGTCTGAAAATCGAAGGCCGCATGAAAAGCGTTCATTATGCGGCTAGTGTGGTCAAAGCTTACCGGCTGGCTATTGATGCCTATTTCGATGACCCAGAGCATTTTACCGTCAAACAGGAATGGCTGGAGGAATTGGAAAAAGTTTCTCACCGGACATATACGACGGGATTCTATTATCATCAGCCGACAGCGGAGGATCAGATTTATGGCAAGACTTCCTATGATCAAACGTCGGATTTTGTCGGTTTAGTCCGTTCCTATGATGAAGCAACGGGCTGGGCGGTAGTAGAGCAACGTAATAATATGAAGCTGGGGCAGGAAATTGAAGTCTTCCAGCCAACGGGGTCGCTTTATCGTCAGGTAATCACTGCTATGAAGAACGAGGACGGTGA
>CALYVJ010000329.1 GCA_945494195.1 uncultured Selenomonas sp.
GCGCAGGAAGCGCAGGCCGTCCATATTCGTGATCTTGACGCGTGCATCGTCAAAGCCCTTGGCCGTCTCGGGGAAAAACTCCCGGGACACCTCGATGAACATCTCATCGGGCTCCACCACATCGATGGACTCGATCTCAGGATACTGTGTGAGCACCTTGGCCACACCGCCATCGCCACCGCCGATAATCAGTACGTTCTTGACCTCGGGATGAACGGCCATGGGCACGTGCACCACCATTTCGTTATAGATGAATTCGTCGGCCTCCGAGAAGATGATTTCGCCGTCCAGCACAATCATGCGGCCAAATTCGTTGGACGCAAAGACATCGATCCGCTGATACTCGCTCTGCCTGGAGAACAGCTGTCTATCCACGCGCACGGAAGTCTTGACGTTTTCCGTATCCATCTGTGAAAACCATATTTCCATTGCTTCGGTTCCTCCCCTGTTGACAAGTCAAAGTGACCGGTCAACTTGACATGTCAGGCTGACTTGTCAAGTTTCCGTCAAAATGCGCAGTTCCCGGCACTCCGGGTCCTGCGTTCCCTGCAGGGAACAGCCTTTTTCCCGCGCGTACTCAATATAGGTAAGTATCTCTTCGGTGATGCGCTCGCCCGGCGTCAGTATGGGGATGCCCGGCGGATAGCACATGAGCATCTCCCCGGAGATGCGGCCGACCGTCGCCTTCAGCGGCAGGCGCTCGCCCTTGGCGTAGAAGGCCTCCTTGGGGCTCATGACGAGCTCAGGGGCGATAAACTCGCCGCAGTAGAGTTCGCGCTTGTCCTTGGCGAAGCGGCCCGCGATATCCTCGAGCGCCCCGACCAGCCGCTCGATGTCGCGGATGCGGTCACCGATGGAGATATAAGCCAGGATGTTGCCGATATCACCGAACTCGATCTGGATATCGTACTCATCCCGCAGCATGTCGTAAACCTCGATGCCCGTCATGCCGATGCCCTGCGTGAATACCGACAGCTTCGTCACATCGAAGTCATAGACGCTGTCGCCGTCGATGAGCTCACGGCCATAGGCATAGAACCCGCCGATCTCGTTGATTTCCGACCGGGCATACTCAGCCATGGAGCTGACCTTCTCGAAGGCCTCGCAACCATGCAGAGCAAGGTTGCGGCGTGAGAGGTCAAGGCTCGAGATCAGGAGATACGAAGCACTGGTCGTCTGGGTGAGGTTGATGATCTGCTGCACGTACTCGGCATCGACGCTCTCACCGCAGAGCAGGATGGAGCTCTGGGTCAGGCTGCCACCTGACTTGTGCATCGAGACCGCGGCCAAATCGCCGCCAGCTGCCATGCCCGAAATTGGCAGGTTCTTGCCGAAGTAGAGATGGGTGCCATGGGCCTCGTCGACCAGCACCTTCATGCCTGCCGCATGGGCGGCACGCACGATGCCCTTGAGGTCCGAGGCAATGCCGTAATAGGTCGGATTGTTGACAAAGATGGCCTTGGCCCGCGGATGCTCGCGGATGGCCTTTTCCACGTCACTGAGGGCCATGCCCGTCGCGATGCCGATCTGATGATTGACGCGCACGGGCACATAGACCGGAATGCCGCCGCAGAGCACCAGCGCATTGATGACGCTCTTGTGCACATTGCGCGGCAGCAGTATCTCGTCGCCAGCGCGCACTGTCGCCAGCACCATCGCCTGCACGGCCGAGGTCGTGCCGTTGACCATAAAGAACGCATGCTGCGCACCAAAAGCATCCGCGGTAAGCTCCTCGGCCTCGCGGATGACGGATATCGGGTGACTGAGGTTGTCGAGCATCTTCATCGAGTTGACATCGACCCCTACACATTTCTCACCCAGAAAATCCAGCAGCTCCGGATTGCCGCGCCCACGCTTATGCCCGGGCACATCAAAAGGAACCATGCGGCGCTTTCTAAGCTCCAGCATGGCTTCATAGACCGGTGCTGTATGTTGATTGATTCGATCCAATTTCGTTCCTCCGAGTAAAAAATAATCTGACGATTATCACTTTTTCTTCTTGTTAGATTTTATCATTTTTGATTATTCCCGTCAATTTTAGGCTAATTATCACATTCAACGGACTTTGACTCGATGCCACTCATCGATGTGTATTTCCCTATCCGCAAAATACTCAACCAACTCCACCTCATGGGTCGAAAAAATCAATGTTTTGCCAGCCTCTTTCAACGCGGCTAAAAATTCCAGCAGCCATTGACGGGATTTTTCATCTAATGCACTTAAGGGTTCATCCAAAGTCCAAACTGATGGATTCATGGTGAGAACCGATGCGATTGCCACTTTTTTCTTCTCCCCGCCCGACAAGGTGAAGGGCGCCCGCCTCCGCAGAGATTCAATTCCCAGCAGTTCCAGAGCATCTTCTACGCGGGTATTGATTTCCATTGGTGAAAGTCCCATCTGTGCAGGACCAAAAGCCAACTCTTCTTCGACACTGCCACAAAATAGCTGACTATCCGGATTCTGCCAGATATAGCCCACCTGCTGATGGAACCATTTGGAATAGCGATGGTCCCGCATCTTGGCTGCGGTAATTTCCTCCCCCTCATAGCAGTAACGGCCAAGTTCTGGATAGATGAGTCCATTTATCA
>CALYVJ010000330.1 GCA_945494195.1 uncultured Selenomonas sp.
GGGGAAACAATCGCCCAAGATGCGCAAAGCCTCCGCATCCATCCGATCGCCAAACTGCGGCACGATGACCTTGCCGTTGCAGAGATAGAAATTGACATAGCTGGCCGCAAGGCGCTCGCCAGGCTCGCGCATATCTTCACCATCAGCAAAGGCAAAGCTGTTTGCCTCTTCGGCCGTGATGCAGACAGGCTGCTCAGGAATGGGCACCTTATGTACCACCAGCCGACGTCCCTTGGCATCCGTTTCCCCTTCGAGAACGGCAAGGTCAGCCTGGCTCAGTGCATACTGCGGGTCCTTTTCGTCATCGGTCCAGGCCAGCACGGCTTCGCCAGGCCGGACAAAGGCAAAGACATTATCGACATGCTCGTTGGTCTCATCGTTGTAGATACCCCGGGGCAGCCAAATGATTTTGGTTACCCCCAGATAGTCCTTCAACTTCTGCTCAATCTGCCCTTTGGTAAGCTGGGGATTGCGTCCCGCACTCAACAGGCAGGCCTCGGTCACCACCGCTGTGCCTTCGCCATCCACATGGATGGAACCACCCTCGAGCACGAAGTCCCCGGCATCGTAACAGGTATCCCCCAGCGCCGCTGCCATCAGCGGTGCCGCCGCATCATCCCGGGCGTAGTCGGGATACAGGCCGTCAACGTCGCCGCCCCAGGCATTGAAACGCCAATTGATGCCGCGGCGCCTTTTGCCATCAACCACATAGGTGGGCCCCATATCGCGTGCCCAGGCATCGTTGGTCGGAATCGTCAGGTAATGGATATGCCGCTGCGGCAGCTCCGCCAGCATCGCCTCCGCCTGGGCACGATGCACATCATCGACGAGTAGATAGAGCTCCTCCACGGCCGCGATTTCCTTGATGAGCCGCACGAACACCGGCTGTACGTTCCGGCCGCCATGGGTCCAGGAGCCAGGGCGCACCGGCCAGATCAGGAACGTGCCCGCGTGCGGGGCAAACTCCGCGGGCATATGAAAGCCATCCGCGGTGGGCGTAGTATTTCTTATCAACATATCACGACAGCCTTCCCTTGAAATCCTCATAGCCGAACTGCTTCACCAGCGTGCAGGCGCCATCTTTATCCATGCGCCAGATTGCAGGCAGCGCCATGCCGTTGAAGGTATTGTTCTTGACCATCGAGTAGATGGCCATATCTTCAAAATAGAGCCGGTCGCCACTGGCGATGGACCGGTCAAAGGAGTAATCGCCGATGATGTCCCCCGCCAGGCACGTGCACGAGGACAGCCGGTAGGTATGGGCTTTCTCTCCCGCCTCGCCGGCGTCTTTGAGCGGCGGCCGGTACGGCATCTCCAGCACGTCGGGCATATGGCAGGCCGCTGACGCATCGAGTATGAGGATCTGCGTGCCGTGGTTTCTGACGATATCGAGCACCTCGGTCACCAGATAGCCGGCATTGAGCGCTACGGCCTCGCCCGGCTCCAGATAGACATCGACGTCATATTCCTCTCGGGCCTTCCGGACCAGCTCGATGAGCAGCCCGCGGTCGTAATCCTCACGGGTGATATGATGGCCGCCGCCCATATTGAGCCAGCAGATATTCCCGCGCTTCAGCCAGCTGCCGAACTTTTCACGCACTGCAGCCAGCGTCTTCGCCAGCGCCGGACTGTCCTGCTCGCAGAGAGTATGGAAGTGCAGGCCGCCGAGCAAATCAAAAAATTTGGGAGAGGCCGCCACAGCCTCCGCAAATGCCTCCGCCGTGACGCCGAGGCGCGAGCCCGGCGCACAGGGATCATAGATGGCATGATCCTGGGTCGAGCATTCGGGGTTGATGCGCAGGCCGATGCCATGCTCCACCCCGCGCATCTCCTGGATGCGCTTGATCAGCGGCCCGAAGCGGCGCAGCTGGTTGAAGGAGTTGAAGATAACATGGTCGCAGATGGCCGCGATCTTCTCGATCTCCTCGGGTCGGTAAGCAGGCGAAAACACATGGTTCTCGCCTGCCATCTCCTCATGGCCGAGCTTTGCCTCATAGAGCCCGCTGGCCGTCGCGCCATCTAAGTAGCGGCCGATCAGCGGATATTCGGCAAACATCGAAAAGCATTTCTGAGCCAGAAGGATCTTGCAGCCAGCCTGCTCCTTGACGTCCTTCAATATCTGTAAGTTCTTTTCCAGTGCCCCTTCGTCGACCACATAGGCCGGCGTCGGCACCTGCTTGATTGTTATGGACATGCTTTCGTTCCCTATCAGTCAACCAGCACCGGATTCTCTACGACCTTCCAGGGAAGACCCCATTTGTTGAGGGCTTCCATATACGGGTCGGGATCGAACTCATCGGTCGTGAATACGCCCGGCTTCTTCCACTGACCGGTCACGACGAGCATCGCCCCGATCATTGCCGGCACGCCCGTCGTGTAGGAGATAGCCTGGGAGCCAACTTCCTTAAAGCACTCCTGATGATCGCAGACGTTATAGATGTAGATGGAGCGCTCCTTGCCATCCTTCTTGCCCGTGAAGATGCAACCGATATTCGTCTTGCCCTTCGTGCGCGGGCCCAAGGACGCCGGATCCGGCAACAGTGCCTTGAGGAACTGGATCGGCACGATTTCCTGGCCGTTGTAGTCGA
>CALYVJ010000331.1 GCA_945494195.1 uncultured Selenomonas sp.
TCTTTGAGTGCTTCTGGTGGAAATAGGGTGAATTATGGGAGACTTAGGAGGATTATGGATGTTTTTAAGATGGAATGATTTTGCAATCAGTACTAAGATTCGGCTTACCTTTATGGTGGTCATGCTTGTTGCTTGTATTTTAGGTGGTGTGGGGATATACAACCTGAATTCTTTGAACGACAAGGCAACGGAGATTACGGAAAACTGGCTGATCATGACTGATGCTTCGCATCGCATGTACGAGGATTCGGCTAATATGCGTTTTGATGCGTATAAGTACACGCATGTAACGGATAAAGCAGTGCTCGATAAATGTCTGAAGGATACGATGATGCATCAGGACAACATCAACAAGGGCGTTGAAAAGTACGAGGCTGCTTTGGAACGTGAAATGGAAATCAATCCGGCGAAAGCCAAGGTCAACAAAGAGAAGTTCGATCAGCTCAAAAAGGAGTTGGACAAGAATTTTGAAATCAATAAAAAAATCCGTGCGGATATGGAATCGGGCAATAAAGAATCCATGATGCAAGGCATTACGGTGGATGGTTTCAAGCAGTATGATGTGATTGCAGGGGCGCTCGAAGAATTCACTAAGCTGAATATCGACAGCGCCAATGAGGCCAATGAAGAGGCCGAGGCGGTGTATCACCGTGGGGCTGTCATAAGCGTTATCCTGCTGGTGCTGGCCTTTGCCATGATTATACTTTCGGCGCTGTATTTAAGGCGCAGCATTACGAGTGGGGTTCGTGTTCTCGAAGATATTTCTTCGAAGATGGGGGATGGCAATTTGCGCGACCGTGCTCACATCCTCTCCGGAGATGAACTGGGACAGTTGGCTGGCCATTACAATAAAGTGATGGATCGTTTGTCGGCGATGATGCGCAAGATTCAGCAGAGTGCCGAGGAATCGAATAATGCGGCCGAAATGCTTCGTCAGGGTTCGGAACAGTCGGCTCAGGCAGCAACGCAGATTGCCGAATCGATAACGCGTGTGGCGCAGTCCGCAGCCGAGCAGAACGACATGGCGGCTACGACTACGGCAACAGTAGAAGAAATTCGCAAGCAGCTTGATCAGGTCAATGAAGGAACGACAACGGTTTTGGCACATGCCGATGAGGCGCAGAAGAAGGCGGATAATGGTTCTGAGGCCATCAACAAGGCCGTGATGCAGATGCGCAATATCGGGACATCGGTCGAGGAATCGGCCAAGGTCGTAGCCTCGTTGGGCGAGCGTTCCCAGCAGATTGGCCAGATTGTCGAGACGATTTCGGTCATTGCCGAGCAGACGAATCTCTTGGCACTCAACGCCGCCATTGAGGCTGCCCGTGCTGGTGAGGCTGGTCGTGGTTTCTCGGTAGTGGCCGATGAAGTTCGTAAGCTGGCTGAAAGTTCCAGTGAGTCCGTTACGGAGATTGCAGCCTTGATTCACGGGATTCAGGCGGATACCGAAGCGGCGGTGGCATCCATGCAGACGGGGAATGAAGAGACGAAATCCGGGGTGGCCATCATGGACCAGGCTGGCCAGACCTTTGGGGAGATTGTTACCCTTATGGCCAAGATGAATGAAGAGATTAAAACGATGAGCGACAGCATCAATACGGTTGCAATCGGGGCTGACGGGATTGTCGATACGGCAGACCGTCTCAGTGAGGCAAGTAATTCCGTATCCAGTGAAACGCAGACGGTTTCGGCAGCTACGGAAGAGCAGTCTGCTTCGGTGGAGGAGATTGCCTCCTCGGCCCATAACCTGGCGACGGTATCGCAGGCGTTGCAGGCGGAACTCCAAAAATTCCGTATTTAATGGTTTGATTCGTTTTAAGACTACCGAAAAGGTGTTTGCTTTTTCGGTAGTCTTTTTATATAATGAAAAAAACGGCGAAAGGAAGGATGCAGCGTGAAGCAGTTGGTTATGCATGTTGATATGGATGCCTTTTTCGCTTCGGTGGAACAGCTGGATCATGAAGAATATCGTGGAAAACCATTGATTATTGGTGGATTGGCTGGCCGTGGTGTAGTATCTACTTGCTCCTATGAGGCGCGGAAATTTGGGGTTCATTCAGCTATGCCTATGGGGCGAGCGCAGCAGCTTTGTCCGCAGGGAATCTTTATTGAGGGGAACTATCCTCGTTATGCGGAAGTTTCCCAGCAGATCTTCACGATTTTTACCCGTTATTCGCCGGTAATTGAACCGTTATCGATTGATGAGGCTTTTCTGGATCTTACCGGAATGGAAAAAATCATGGAAACGCCTCTTGACTATGCACGCAAGTTAAAAGCAGAGATTCGGGAAAAGACTGGCATTGTGGCTTCCGTTGGGATTGCGCCCAATAAATTCCTAGCCAAGCTGGCATCGGATTTGGATAAACCTGATGGACTGGTGTTGATTTCCGAAGATAAAATACGGCAGGTACTTGACCCGTTGCCAGTAGGGCGTATTTGGGGTGTTGGCAGGCGGATGAATGAGCAGCTGGAAAATCTTGGCATTCAGACGATTGGTCAACTGTATCGAGCCGATGCCCATCGTTTGCAGCAATATGTTGGGGCCCTACGATAAGGTTGCGAGAGTGTTGGGACTGGGCTACCC
>CALYVJ010000332.1 GCA_945494195.1 uncultured Selenomonas sp.
CGAACTACATCGGTATTTTGGCTTGGGGTGTTCTTTGCGGTCTTGCTTTGCATAATGCTTCGGATACCACGAAAGTCATGATTAACGATTTGGCGAAAACGGTAACGAAAATCGTTCAGTGGGTTATCCGCTTTGCTCCCTTCGGCATCATGGGCCTTGTTGCCAATGCGATTGGGGAAAGCGGTCTCGGTGCACTTTTGGGCTATATCCAGCTGCTGGGCGTCTTGCTCGGTGCCTTCTTCTCGGTAGCACTCATCATGAATCCCCTTATCGTTTATGCGCATATCCATCGCAACCCGTTCCCGTTGGTTTGGACGACGCTGCGAGAAAGCGGTATCTACGCATTCTTTACCCGTAGCTCGGCGGCTAATATTCCGGTTAACCTTTCGCTTTGCAAACGGCTGCATCTCGATGAAGATACCTATTCGATTTCCATTCCGCTGGGAGCAACGATTAACATGAGCGGCGCTGCAATCACCATTGCGGTCTTGTCGCTGGCAGCGGCTCATACGCTGGGCATTGATATCGATATGCCGACGGCACTCCTGCTCTGCATTATCGCGACGGTTGGTGCCTGTGGGGCGTCCGGTGTCGCTGGTGGCTCACTGCTGCTCATCCCGGTAGCCTGCTCGTCGTTTGGTATCGGTAACGACATTGCTATGCAGGTCGTTGGTGTTGGCTTTATCATTGGCGTGTTGCAGGATTCCTGTGAAACAGCACTCAACAGTTCCAGCGATGTACTGTTCACCGCTACGGCTGAATTTGCCAAACGGTCAAAAGCTGGTACGCTGACGGCAGAGGACATGGTTCCGGCAGTGGATGAAGACTAAGACAAGAAAAAAGTGATTTTTAAACCTCCTGTTCAGGATTATTCTTGGACAGGAGGTTTTTTTATGTTCATCAAGGCAGGATAAGAAAAAGTTAATGATAATTATAGAGTTTATTTAGAATTTAGGTATAGGGTAATAAAAGGGGAATCGAATAAAGTTTCCGTTAAGGAGTGTGTGATAATATGGGTGACAATGATAATAGCACAAGTGGGTATGGCGGCAGCGATGGCGGCTGTGGCGGTAGTGATACGGATAGCAGTTATGGTGGCGGTTATGACGGCGGCTACGGTGGTAATGACGATGACGGTAGCGATACGGGCAGCTATGGTAACGATGGTGACAGCAATGACGATTATGGCGGCTATGATGATAGCAACGATACCAGCAGCTATTCGGAGGCAGACGATGGCATTACGGATGATGATATATCGGTATCGCCGTATAGCAGTTGTGAGGATACTGATGCTGTCTTCGATACGGATTTGGATCAGACATTTTCTACGCCGGCGTATGGAAGCTCGGGTGGCTGGTATGATAGCATAACGGCAGAATGCAAGCAGGTTATGACTATGTTACGGATACTGCAAGCCCAGCAGTAGATAAATTCGGGGAAATGCTGGATACGGGAAAAGAATATGCCAGTAATACGGTGGATCGTTTTTGGAGGAGCTGTTGCTCTAGGTGCAGGGGGAACTATGATAGCAAAATCAATAAAAGATTCAATTACAAAGGAAAAGATGGATTTACAATCTAAGTGCAACAGTATATAACTCAAAATTATGGCAGGATTGGCAGCAGGCTAAAATATCGATCGATTATATGAAAGATATCGCAGAGGCACTGGGGGAAAAAGGGAGCGGCCCGTTGATGGATCATCGGGTAGACGGCAATTTGTCGTTACGTTCCATATCTTATGCGTATCCTGATTCGCCGCGGAGCAGCTTGGATGGTGTCTCGATGGAAGTGCCAGCAGGTTCCATGATTGGAATAGTCGGTCCATCGGGGGCGGGGAAGACCACGTTGCTTCGGCTGCTGCAGTCGGTGGTAAAGCCTGATACAGGCAGTATTTTGTTGGATGGCATAGATATCCAGAAATATGATCTAGCTTGGCTTCGCCGTCATATTGGCATTGTCATTCAGAAGGGGGCCCTGTTCCAAGGGACAATCCGTGATAATATACGACTCGTACAGCCGCATGCTGAGATGGATGATGTGGTAAAGGCTGCCCAAGAGGCGGGAGCGCATGATTTTATTATGAACCTGCCTAAGCAATACGATACGTTGGTAGGTGAAGGTGGTGCTGCGTTATCTGGTGGCCAGCGGCAGAAAGTAGCTATGGCCAGGATGCTTTTTGCGGATCCAGAGATTTTGATCTTTGATGAGGCGACGAGTGGTTTGGATCCGAAATCCGATCGTTATTGGCGGACACAACTGCCGAAAATAAAACGAGGCAGGACATGTATTGTTATTTCGCATCGACTGGCGGATGTAAAAGAATGTGATTGCATGTATTATTTGGAAAACGGGCGCATAGCCGAAGCCGGCAGGCATGAGGAGCTTATGGCCCAAAGAGGTAAGTATTATCAATTGTCATTATTAGAATAAGAAGAAAACAAAAAACGCCAGGTTTAAAACCTGGCGTTACTTTTCGTATGGCGGAGTGGAGAGGATTCGAACCTCCGCACCGGTTACCCAGCCTAACGATTTAGCAAACCGTCCTCTTCAGCCTCTTGAGTACCACTCCAT
>CALYVJ010000333.1 GCA_945494195.1 uncultured Selenomonas sp.
TGCAAGAAAAGGATGGTGCCCTAAATTGTCAGCTGGAGTTACGGATTTACGCCATGAAAGGGGATTCATGAGTGGGCACATGGCAGGGAAGTTTTTGATAAATGGACAGGGATTGGTGTTAGAAGGACTTGATTTATATAAAATGATAAATTAAACTAGTAAATAAAGAAATTTGAAATCCTGCGAGGTGTATCCTGTTATGAGTATGTTACGTTTTATGACGGCCGGAGAGTCTCATGGCCCCTGCCTGACCGCAATCCTCGAGGGCCTGCCAGCTGGCCTGAAACTTGATCTTGAGGCGATTAATCGCGATTTGGCGCGCCGCCAGCAGGGATATGGCCGTGGTAGACGCATGAAAATCGAAACCGACCGGGTCGAGATTGTCTCTGGGGTGCGTTTCGGCGAGACGCTGGGGGGACCGGTGACGTTGTGCGTCATCAATAAGGACTTCGAGAATTGGACGGACCGGATGGCGGTGTTTGGCAGACCGGCGGGAGCTAAGGTCACGGCGGCAAGACCGGGGCATGCGGATCTTACGGGGGTCAAGAAATACAACCGGCAGGATGTACGGGATATTCTGGAGCGTTCCAGCGCCCGGGAAACGACGATGCGGGTGGCTGTTGGTGCAGTCTGTAAGGAGTTTTTGCGTGCTCTTGGCATTCAGGTTGTATCCCAGGTGACGAATATCGGCGGGGTGGCAGTTGACCCGTCAAAGATCAATCGTCATCTGCTGGGGCAGGAGATGGAGTCGGAGCTCAATTGTTTTGACCCCGCTGCCGAAGGGGAGATGAAGGCTAAAATCGATGAAGCCAAGAAGGCTGGCGACACCCTGGGGGGAATCTTTGAAGTGACGGTTCGTGGCCTGCCTGCGGGACTCGGCAGTCATATCCAGTGGGACCGCCGTTTAGATGCCAAGATTGCCGGTGCTATGATGTCGATTCAGGCGGTTAAAGGCGTGGAAATTGGTGCAGGTTTCCAGTGTGCAGTTTTGCCGGGGAGTCAGATTCACGATGAAGTTTTCCTCGATGAGGATGGCGAAGTATTCCGCAAGACCAATCGGGCAGGGGGCCTTGAAGGCGGTATGACCAATGGCGAGGAAGTAGTGGTCAAAGCAGCCATGAAGCCGATTCCGACGCTTATGACACCGCTTCGTTCCATTGACATCGAGAGCCGTGAGGCAGTCCTTGCCTGCAAGGAACGCAGTGATACTTGTGCCGTGTCGGCCGCTTCGGTGGTAGGTGAGGCCATGATGGCCTTTGTCATGGCTGAGGCCATCTGCGACAAGTTCGGTTCCGACGCATTGGTGGATGTAAAGGCCGCCTTGGATGCGTATAAAAAGCGTATTGGAAAGGACTGGTAAGTCATGAAGAATGTCATACTTATCGGTTTTATGGGAACCGGCAAGACCAGCACGGGCAATATGCTGGCTAGTAAGCTTGGCTGTGCCTTTATCGATATGGACCAGAAAATCGAAGAGGAAGCCGGCAAGCGTATTCCCGAGATATTTGCCCAGCAGGGGGAGGCGCACTTCCGTCAGTTGGAGCGGGACTTGGTGGAACGGCTGTCAGCCCGGCGCAATGCAGTGATTTCCACTGGCGGCGGCACGGTCAAAAATCCTGAAAATGTGACGACGTTCAAAAAGAGTGGTATTATCATTTGTTTAAGTGCCAGTGTTGATGCGGTGCTGGAGCGCACGAAGCGTCATGGTACCCGGCCGGTGCTGGATCAAGCCGACCAGGGAGATCGCCGCAAGGCAGTGGAATCGCTGATGGAGGAACGGAAGAATTTATACCAGCAGGCAGACTTTACCATTGACACCAGTGATTTGTCTCCCCTGCAAGTGGTTGAAAATATCGTGCGTTATCTAAAGACAAGAGGTGTACTGCATGCGTGAAGTCCGAGTAGAGTTAGGCGAAAAAAGTTATAGTATTTATATCGGCTATGGTCTGGATGAGAGGCTTCGGTCCTTTGTGCAAACATCGTCTTTTTCAAAAAAGGCTATGGTGATTACCGATACGAATGTCGGACCGCTCTATGGCGAGAAAGTCAAAAAAATATTGTATGAGGCTGGGCTGGAGGCAACGCTGGTGACGGTTCCGGCAGGCGAGAGTTCCAAGAGCCTTGCCGTGGCAGAAGATCTCTACACAAAAGCAATTGAGCTGGGCCTTGACCGTAAGTCGCCCATCTTTGCCTTGGGGGGCGGCGTAGTCGGGGATTTGGCTGGCTTTATTGCGGCAACGTATATGCGCGGTGTACCCTTTGTGCAGTTGCCGACGAGTCTTTTGGCTCAGGTGGATTCGAGCGTTGGGGGCAAGGTGGCTGTCAATCATAAGCTTGGCAAGAATTTGATTGGTGCGTTTTATCAGCCGAAGGCAGTTTTTATGGACTTGGCTGTTATGAAGACGTTGCCGAAACGGGAAATCTATACGGGCCTCGGTGAAATCATCAAATATGGGATTATTTATGACCGAGAGTTCTTTGATTTTCTTGAACAAAACCAGGCGGCTGTGCTGGCGTTAGCTACGGAGGCGGCAAGGCATATGATTGCGCGTTCTTC
>CALYVJ010000334.1 GCA_945494195.1 uncultured Selenomonas sp.
AGCTGTTGGAGCTCATCATCAAGAAGCAGGCCCCGGCACTCTACAATATGTGGGGCATTTATCTGCTGCTCATTGCTACGAACTGTATCGTGCTGGCGGTGCCACTTCTCAATGTGGAGAACAGCTATAGCCTGCTCAAGAGTATTGTATTTGCGATTGGCTCAGGTCTTGGGTTTGCCTTGGCGATTATCTTGATGGCATCTCTGCGGGAAAAGCTTGCCTATGCAGATGTTCCGAAACCGTTGGAGGGAATTGGCATCGCCTTTATCCTGGCTGGAATGCTTTCCCTGGCGTTCCTCGGGTTTTCGGGAATGCTGTGAGGAGGTCGTGACTGATGATGAATACTGCGGTTATGATTATTGTGGTGCTGGTGGGGATCGGTACTTTTTTTGGCGTGGTGCTGGCGCTGGCAGATAAGAAATTTGCGATGGAGGTAAATCCCCTTATCCATGAAGTCGAGGATATATTGCCCAAAGGGCAGTGCGGCGCTTGCGGATTTGCTGGCTGTGCGAAATATGCGGAGGCGGTTGTCGAGGATGAGACGGTGCCGCCCAATCTCTGTGTGCCGGGCAAGGCGGCAGTGGCGGCAAAGGTGGCAGAACTCACGGGGAAAAAGGCTGAGGCTGCCGAACCGAAATATGCGCATCTGAAATGCCGTGGAACGAAAACGGCGGCGGTAATGGCGGCCCGGTATGAAGGCATCCGGGATTGTGCGGCGGCAAAACTCATTCAAGGTGGGCCCAAAGGATGTAAATACGGCTGCATTGGGTTTGGCAACTGCGTACGCGCCTGCCCGTTCGGGGCGCTCTCTATGGGGGCAGATGGCTTGCCAGTGGTGGATAAGGCCATCTGTACTGGCTGTGGCAAATGTGTCTCTACCTGCCCCCAAGCGCTTTTGACGCTCCAGAGCTTTGAGGCTCCGGTACAGGTTGAATGCAGTTCGCATGATAAGGGGCCGGTGGCGAAGAAACTCTGTCAGAATGCCTGCCTTGGCTGTGGCCTTTGTATGCGCAGCTGCGAACGTGGTGCGATCAAGATTGACCGGTTCGTGGCGGTGGTGGATCAGGAAATTTGCAAGACCTGTGCCAATCCCACCTGCTTTGCCAAGTGCCCGACCAAGGCGATACAGGAACTATTGGCCGGGCGCATGATGAAGGAGGTGGTATAATACAGGTGGCATATTTTTAGTAAAGGATTGATTTTATGAATGCTGAAACGGAAGAATTACTGGACTTTGTTGCGGAGTGCCCAACGCCCTTCCATACGGTTCAAGCCAGTGCAATGCGGCTGCGGCTGGCAGGGTTTCGAAAGCTTTCGCTGACGGATTCCTGGCAGATCGAGCGGGGCGGAAAGTACTTCGTGACGGTATACGATTCGACGCTGCTGGCCTTCGTGGCGGGAGAGTCCGATGGGCAGCTGCGGATGGCGGCGGCTCATACGGATTTTCCCTGCTTCCGGTTAAAACCGCAGGCTGGTATGGTGAAAGAAAAATGCGGCCTATTGAATGTAGAAAAATACGGCGGTTTGATTTTGCGCACTTGGCTGGATCGGCCGTTGTCATTAGCGGGAAAAATCGTGGTTCGTGGCGAAGATGCCTTTAATCCGGAAATCCGTCTCGTGGATTTCCAGCGGCCGCTGGTGACAATCCCCAGCTTGGCCATTCACATGGACCGGGAGGTAAATGATGAAGGAAAACTCAATGTCCAGACGGATATGCTGCCACTGGCAGCTGTCTTCGGCGGAGTGGAATCTTTGGAGGCAGATGCTGATGCCAAGACTTTTTTCGTGGATTGGTTGGCAGAGGAACTGGGTACAGCCGTTGAGGATATCCTTTCCTATGAGTTATCCCTTTATTCGGTGGAACATGGTTGTACGGTAGGTTTGCATGAGGAAATGGTATCTTCCCCGCGGCTGGATAATCTCACTTCGGTAAAAGCCTGCCTGGATGGAATTTGCGGGGCAGTGGAGACCGGCACGGGTATCCGGCTGATTGCTCTCTTTGACAATGAAGAGGTGGGGAGCTGCACGAAGCAGGGGGCGGCGTCTGCCGTGCTCATGCAGGTGCTGGAGCGCTTGTACACCGCCTTGGGAAAATCCCAGGAAGACCTGCTGCGGGATATTGCCGCAGGGTTCCTGCTTTCGGTGGATGTAGCCCATGCGGTTCATCCCAATTATGCCGATAAGGCGGACCCGGCTGTCCGGCCGGTGATGGGGGCGGGGCTCACCTTGAAGCAGGCTTGCAGCCAGTCCTATGCCGGGGATGCGGAAGCGGTGGCGGTGGTTCGCGGCCTTTGCGAATCGCAGGGCATCAAATGGCAGCAATTTGTCAATCGCAGTGACAGCCGTGGCGGCTCTACTTTAGGCTCGATTGCCTCGGCTTTGGTGCCTATGCGTACCATGGATATCGGGGTTCCGATCCTCGCCATGCATTCGGTACGGGAAACCATGGCGGGGACAGATCAGGAGGCCTTGTCAAAACTCCTGCAAGTGTTTATGGGTGATTGAGTGTGTAATGTATACAGATATACTTTACAAAAGACAATATTTTTTAT
>CALYVJ010000335.1 GCA_945494195.1 uncultured Selenomonas sp.
CCATTAATCCTTATCTGGTTTTTTGGACTGGTTCCGCGGTGTCGGCGGTACTGCTCGCTATCCTGGTGTTCGTGAAACCGGAAAACAAAGAAGAAAATGTTGCGAAGTATGAGAATCGTGAGGAGCGCGATAAGGCGACGAAATCGCCATCCATCAAGGAGATTGTTCAGGTCTTTGGAATTATGGATCTGTGGCGGATCATCATTTTCGTTATCCTGAGTTGGACGTTTTACACCGTGTTTGATCAGCAGATGTTCCCTGAATTTTTCACGCGCTTCTTTGCTACGCCTGAGGAAGGACAGCAGGCCTATGGCATTTTGAATTCGGTTCAGGTGTTTTTGGAGTTTGTCATGATGGGATTGGTGCCGATCTTGATGAAACGGATTGGCGTGCGTCGTGCGCTGCTGTTAGGCTGCCTAATCATGGTCTGCCGTATCGGTGGATGCGGTTTGGCTTCGACGCCACTGGGGATTGGTCTTATCAAACTTTTGCATGCCCCGGAAACGGCTCTCTTTGTCCTGGCTATTTTCCGTTACTTTACGCTTCATTTTGACACGCGCGTATCGGCTACGCTCTATATGGTAGGGTTCCAGATTGCAGCTTCGGTAGGTGGCATTATCTTTTCGGTGCCACTCGGCAGCTTGCGCGATAATATCGGTTACCAGAACACGTTCCTGGTTATTGCAGGAATTGTTATCTGTGCTACGTTGTATGCATTTTTCATCCTGAAAAAAGACGATAAAGATGTGGCAGGTCAGCCGCTAGAAGCCTGAGAGGATAGATAGAAGCTAGCGTCCTTGCCTGCCGAATGGCTGCAGGGACGTTTTTGATTGTTTTCTGCCAGGGGAGGAAAATATATGAAGAAGAATTTTCTAGCTTATGGTTTGGTGCCGGCGCTCGCATTGGGGACTTATGGAACGGTGGGAGCACAGCCGTTAGCAGCGGTAAATGTGATGAGCGAACAAGGTGGGACAGGACAGGCTGCAGTTGCGGCGGAACCTGTGACGCAGGAGTCGTTGCAGACTTTACATAAGGAATTGGAGCAGCAGCTATATCAGGCACAGGAATTGCAGAAAAGGCTGAATGCGCAGTTGGGAAGCCTGGAAAAGCGAATGACCAAGGTAGAGAAAAAGACCAATGAGCCGCGGGTGGATATCCATGGATATGGACGCTTCCGCTGGGATAAGCAGCATTTTACAGATTTCAAGGGGACAAATCGAAAGTCTGTCTGGCTCAATCTGTTTGTCAATCATCGAATCAATGAGCGTTGGTCCTTTCATAGTGAGCATGAGTTTGAGGATAGTCTTTCCACGAATCATGGAGCGTATGAACCCGATGGTGGTTTTGATGCACTAGGAGGCAAGAAATACTCCCGTCCGGTGCTGCAGCTTTATGCGGATGGCCGGGTAGGAGATGTGAATGTCAAGCTCGGCCGCTATTATCTGCAATCCCCGTATAAGTTTACGTTTGATGAAAAAATCGATGGTTGGCAGGCATCTTATGGCATACCGACAAGATGGGGACGCAAGGCCAACTTCACGCTGAATTCTGGTAATACGTATAGCAAGGTTTTTTATGGCGATACGGAAAATAAATTGGATATTTGGGCAGAAGGCGGCAGTGGCAATGTACGGGTTTTGTCGTTGATAGGGGAAATCCCTGTGGCGAAAAACACCAATATCAATACGCATTACGGACGCATAACGCGGCGGAATGATAATTTGCGGCGCAAGACGTTCTCGCTCGGCTTTGATACGAAACTCAATCGCGATTTGAAATTCTGGGCCGCATTAGCTAAATCGGATTCAAACTCGTTGAATAAGTCGCATGTCCTGCAATTGCAATACAAAGAGGCGCGGGCTGATATCCCTGGTTCTTTTGATATCTATGTCAAAAAGTATTTGCAGCGTGGTCATACCGGAATGACAAATTGGTTTAACGATGATATCGTTGACCCGACGCATGGCGATTATAAAGAGGAACTGAAACAGCAGAATCCGGATGCTCCGGATAAGCCATGGCAGTATCGTGCCGGTGAGTTCAATGGTATCCGCATTGGTGCTGATTTCGTACCCGTACGCAATACGAAGCTGCTGGTCAATTATACGTTTGGCAAGCAAGGCCTATTTGACGCAGGTCAAGGAAAGCTTACAGGAAAAAGAAATCATTACAGCTTCTTCCGTACGCAGTGGGAAGTATATTTCTAAGCAGTATTTAGGATGAAAGGATGGCAGGTTATGAAAAAACAAATCCTGGCAGCGATGCTGGCAGCTTCGAGTTTTGGTTTTATGAATTCTCCGGTGTTGGCCTATCCGTCGATTTTCCCCGATACCGGTTACAGCTGGGTAGGCGATACGATGCCGTATTACGATGGAGAACAGTTCCGCATCTTTTATCTGGAGGATATGCGTGATGGGGAGGTCGGTTTTCATCCTTGGAGCTTATTGACCACGAAAGATTTTGTCGATTACCAGCAGGATAGTATGGTTATTCCGTATGATACGGAAAATGAATTTGCCAAGGACTCAGCTTTAGG
>CALYVJ010000336.1 GCA_945494195.1 uncultured Selenomonas sp.
CAACCCCCTGCAAAGGAATGCCCGGATTGATGGTCATGAGGCTGCCGGAATCCGACGAAATCGCATTGAGCACACTCGAAAGGACACCCTTTTTATGTTCAAGCAGGAACGTAAGCGTAACAATCTTGTTCTGGCTTGCCTCATAGAACGGGAATACATAATCTTTATATTTATAGTATGCGCTGCGGGAAAGCTCCATCTTTTCAACCGCTTCGTTGATGGTGCGAGCATCGCCACGCTTCAGCATTTCTTTGACTTTGATTGTCTTTTTGATTGCTTCCGGGAGAATCTCTTCACGAACGAGGAAGAACCCACTCTTCTGATTATTCATATATAGCGCCTCCAATGGATAATTTTCTACTGACAAAAGATAGTATACCACAAGTAGTGGACGAATAGCAACTTTATTTTTACAAATGTCCACTTCACCTGTAATATCTATTATTATTTCATCTATTTTGTAACATTATTTGTCAACGATGCCCCGCCTTGATTTTACTTTCGGTTCCACTGAGCAAACGTCCAATATTGGCATGATGGCGAATGATGATGAAGGCGGCAGCCAAAATGCCAAAGCCGATATACTCCACAGGATAACCAAATTTCCAAGCCAGAACCGGTACAAGAGCGGCAGCGACAATGGAACCCAGGGACACATAACCGCTGAGCTTGACCACCCCGAGCCAGACCAGGAATACCAGTAGCGCCGGAACCGGCATCATCATGACAATGACCCCCAATCCCGTAGCCACGCCCTTCCCACCTTTGAACTTCAGGAAAAGCGAGCAAGAATGGCCAACAATAGCAAACACACCTGTCAGCACACAGGCCAGCGCTATGTCTCCGAGCTTCATGCCGATATACACGCTGATAGCGCCCTTGAGGAAATCCAGCAGAAAAATCAGGAAGCCCGGCCCCTTGCCCAGCGTCCGCCAGGCATTGGTCGCACCGATATTGTGACTGCCATGCTCGCGAAGGTCAACATGCCAAAACAGTTTGCCAAAGACCAATCCATTCGGAATCGATCCCAAGACATAGGCAAGCAAACAAGCCAGTACCATATTCATCAATACTCATCCTCCTCATCCCGGGCGCGCACAATCAAGCGGATTGGCGTCCCCTCAAAACCGTACATCTCGCGCAGACGGTTTTCGATAAAGCGCAGATATGAGAAATGCATGAGTTCCGGGTCATTGACAAAAATGATGAACTTCGGCGGTTTGACATCCGCCTGGGTCATGAACAAAATCTTCAAGCGGCGGCCACGATGCATCGGCGGTGGATTAATAGACACGGCATCGCGGATGAGTTCGTTCAATACACTGGTCTTAATGCGCATGGACTGCTGCTCAGCAACGTATTTGACCAAATCCGTAACACGGCCTACGCGCTGCCCCGTCAATGCGGATGCGTAAAGAACCGGTGCATACTGCAGGAAGCCGATTTCATCGCGCAAATCCTCCGTAAAGCGAAGGGTTGACTTGTCATCTTTATCCGGATAGATATCCCATTTATTGACGACAATGATAACGCCACGTCCGGATTCATGGGCATAGCCGGCAATTTTCTTATCCTGCTCTGTAATACCTTCTGATGCATCAATCATCATCAAAACGACATCAGCACGGTCAATGGCGCGCAAGGAACGCATGACACTATAACGTTCCACCGGCTCATCAATCTTGCCACGGCGGCGCATACCAGCTGTATCAATCAGCATGAACTTCATCCCATCTTTGACAAAATGGGTATCGATGGCATCACGGGTCGTGCCAGCCATATCACTGACAATGACGCGCTCCTCACCGAGGAGCTGGTTGACAATCGAGGATTTTCCTACATTCGGTCGGCCAATTACCGCAATACTGATTTCGTCCTCATCCTTGTCCTCGGCTTCATGCTCGGGGAATGCCGCTACCATAGCGTCGAGCAGGTCACCGAGATTCATGGCATTGGAAGCTGACAGCGCAATAGGATCACCGAGACCGAGATTGTAGAACTCGTACGAATTCATGACAAGCTGCGGGCTGTCAATCTTATTGACACCGAGAATGACTGGCTTCTTCGTGCTGCGCAGCATCTTAGCCACTTCCTCATCCGCCGTCGTAAGGCCAGCACGGCCATCAACGAGGAACAAGATCACATCGGCTTCTTCCATTGCCAGCTGTGCCTGGCTCCGCATGGATTTCAAGATATGATTGCTTTCATCAAATTCGATACCACCGGTATCAATCATTGTGAACTCATGATTCAGCCATTCTGCATCCAAATAGATGCGGTCACGGGTAACCCCCGGCATGTCATCGACAATCGAAACGCGTTTTTTGCCAATCTGATTGAACAGAGTCGATTTTCCCACATTTGGGCGGCCAACAATAGCCACGATTGGTTTACTCATGATATTACCTTCTTTCTATATAAATTCTTATCAATATTGGATATTTTTCGTATAACCGGCATTGCTCTGCCATGTATAGGCAGTCTCACCACAGCGATCTTTATGGTAGGTATTCCAGCCAGTCAAGGCTTGCCG
>CALYVJ010000337.1 GCA_945494195.1 uncultured Selenomonas sp.
TGGACGAGATGCTTCAAAACAAGCTGCTAAAGGTTCTGGAGGATAAGCGGGCCTTCTTTGAATCGGCGTATTATGACCCGACGGATGAAAAGGTTCCGGCGTATATCCATAAACTCTTTGAAGGGGGGGCACCGGCTGACTTCGTGCTGATTGGCGCTACGACCCGCGATGCCGGCCATATCAATCCGGCACTGCGCTCCCGCTGTGCCGAGATTTATTTCGAGCCGCTCACGCCGCGGCATATCGAGGAAATCGTGACCAATGCGGCCGCCAAGCTCCATGTATCCATGGATGAGGGCGTGGCGGGCCTCATTAGTGAGTATACCATTGAAGGCCGTAAGGCTATCAATATCCTAGCCGATGCCTACAGCTTGGCCTTGGAAAAATGTGGGGCTGCCGATGAGGTTCCCGTGGAGAAAATCGCCAGCGGCGAAGGCCCGGAAGTTTCCATTACCAAGGCGGATATCTACGAAGTGGCCCAGGTCAGCCGGCTCTATCAATTCGTGACCAAGAAGGCCTCGGATAAGGCTTTGACCGGCCATATTTTCGGCCTTGGCGTATCGGGCTTTTGGGGTTCGGTCATCGAGATCGAGGCCGTGGCCTTTGAGGCCCATGAAAAGGGCAAGGGAACCGTCCGCTTCAATGAGACGGCGGGCTCCATGGCCAAGGATTCCGTGTTCAACGCGGCTTCGGTTATGCGGCGGCTTACGGGCAAGGATATCCATGACTACGATGTTCATATCAATGTGATTGGCGGCGGCAATATCGACGGACCCAGTGCGGGGACGGCTATCCTGGCGGTACTCACCAGTGCAGTTACTGGCCGTAAAATCAAGCAAAATGTGGCTGTGACGGGGGAGATTTCCCTGCAGGGCCGCGTGCGCCCTGTCGGCGGTGTCTTTGAAAAAGCCTATGGTGCTAAGCAGGCAGGCATCAAGACCCTTATCATCCCGAAGGAGAACAGCAAGGATATTCCGCAGGAACATCTTGGGCTGGAAATCCATGCAGTGGAAACGGCAGACGAGGCGTTTGCTATCCTGTTTGAAGACGAGTAACCCCTTGGTCGCTGCCTAGAAAGGATATAGAAATGGCATTACCAGAACGCGTCCCTCCTCAGAATATCGAAGCCGAGCAGGCTGTTCTGGGAGCGATGCTCATAAAGAAAGAAGCCATCATCGAGGTGCAGGAGATCCTGCAACCGGATGACTTTTACCGTGAAGCCCATCGCCTCGTCTATGAAGCGATGCTGGAATTATCGGGCAATGACGAGGCCGTTGACCTTGTCACCTTGACGGAGCAGCTGCGCAAGAGCGAGCAGCTGGAGAAAATTGGCGGTCTGCCCTTTATCACGCAGTTGGCCAATGCTGTGCCAACGGCAGCTAATGTGGGCTATCATGCGAAAATCGTCAAGGAAAAGGCGGAACTTCGCAACCTCATCAATGCGGCAACGAAAATTGCCAGTGCGGCCTATGAGGATACGGATTCCGTGGAAAATATCATGGATGAGGCAGAAAAGAGCATTTTGGCCGTAGCCAATCGTCAGAACGGCGGAGCTTTTGAATCCATGAAAAGCATTGTCATGCGTACCTTCGAGCGCATCAATGTGCTCTATGAGTCCAAGGGCGGTCTTACGGGTATCAGCTCGGGCTTTAAGGATTTGGATAAATTGACCTCTGGCTTGCAGAAATCCGACCTTATTCTGGTGGCAGCCCGTCCGTCCATGGGTAAGACGGCGTTTACGCTTAATATTGCCGCTTACTGCGGCCTTCATGACTGCAAGGTTGCCTTTTTCTCCTTGGAAATGAGTAAGGAGCAGCTCATGCAGCGCATGATGTGCTCCGAGGGCGGCATTGATGCCACACGCTTGCGTACTGGCCAGCTGGACGAAGGCGAGTGGAATAAACTCGTAGAGACGGCAGACCGGCTCAGCCGTGCCCCTATCTTTATCGATGATACAGCGGGGATCACGGTCATGGACCTGCGTTCTAAGGCGCGCCGCTTAAAGGCCGAGCATGGCCTCGACCTCATCATCATCGACTATCTGCAGTTAATGCAGGGGCGTGCCAGCAAGAACAGCGACAACCGCCAGCAGGAAATCTCGGAGATTTCCCGTTCGCTCAAGGCTTTGGCCCGTGAGCTTGACGTGCCGGTCATTGCACTTTCCCAGCTTTCCCGCTCCGTTGAGAGCCGTCAGGTCAAGAAGCCGATGCTTTCGGATTTGCGTGAGTCTGGTTCGCTGGAGCAGGATGCCGATATCGTCATGTTCCTTTATCGCGAAGATTACTACGATAAGGATACGGAAAACAAAAATATTACGGAAATCATCGTCGCAAAACATCGTAATGGTCCCGTTGACAGCATCCAGCTGTTCTTCCAGAAGGAGTACACGAAGTTCCGCGATTTGCTGGTTCAGTAATTTCATAAAAAACAAACCCTTTGGCTCAACGAGTCAAGGGGTTTTTGCTAAATTCCCATTTGTCAGTTCGCTATTTTGCGTTTTCCGATTCGAAGCAACGCTTC
>CALYVJ010000338.1 GCA_945494195.1 uncultured Selenomonas sp.
TCTTCAGTGCTGGCAAAACCAGCCAGGGCCCGAATTTTGGGTGAATAATACATGATGACGTGGAAGCCTGTGAACTGCTGCATAGCCTGGAGCAGTACGCCAAGGAAGACGACGCGGCGCACATTTTTGTTCGTCTTGAAGAGCTGCCAGCCTGCCTGTTTGACCTTAAGCGTTTCCTTGATGTCATGCAATTCGTCTTCGGCAACCTGAGCACTTGCGTGCAGGGAATGGAGCACAGAGGAAGCTTCCTCGAAGCGCCCCTTCGCAGCCAGCCAGCGCGGGCTGTCCGGCAGACGCAATACGGTCAGGATCAGGATAACGGCCGGGATGGCGATGACCGTGAGCATCATACGCCAGTCACCACTGTAACTGAAAGCCGTATCCGAGAGGAAGGCAGCGAGGATGCCGACAGTGACCATGAGCTGATAGCCCGAGATGACCTTGCCGCGCGCATCCTTATCGGACATTTCAGCCAGGTATAACGGAGCCGTATAGGAAGCGATGCCGACGGCCAGTCCGAGAATCAGTCGGAAGCCGATGAGCATATCCGCACTGCCAGACATACCCGAGCCGATGCAGCCGATGATGAAGAGCGCCGCACCGATGATCAAGCTCTTCTTGCGGCCAATGCCGCGTGCGAGGAACGAAGCGATGATGGCGCCCGTAGCCGCGCCGACCATCATAGAACTCACGACCCATTCCTGTTCATGGCTCGAAAGCCCCCATTCCTGACTGATGAATGGCAGAGCGCCGGAGATGACGCCCTGGTCAAGACCAAACAGCAGACCTGCCATACCCGCTGCGAAGTAAATACATTTCCGGACCCAGGCAGCGCGCTTGGCGGCTGCCTCTTGTGTATTTTTATCCATGATAATCTCCTTTTCTGCAAATGCGATGCATTTTTACCTTCCGTCCTCAAAGCGCAGCCAAATCATCGAAGCAGTCCTTGAGCTGTACATAAAGTTTCTTATATAATTGATGGCCTTTTTCGTAATAAGTGTGAGACGATGCGTCCGGCTGGCACCAGGTATCCTGTTCGATGAATTCCTTGCAGGCCGTCTGCACATCGGGGAACATACCTGCACCTACGCCAGCGAGGATGGCAACGCCGAGCGCCGGTCCTTCCTCGGCTTTGATGGTCTTGACTTCGCAACCGTACATATCGGCGAGCATCTGGCGCCAGATGCGGCTCTTGCCACCGCCGCCACAGGCCATCATTTCGTTGACGTCGACCTTCATTTCGCGCAGGATATCGAAGCAGTCGAGTAACGAGTAGCTGACGCCTTCCATGACGGCGCGCAACATATCGGCCTTCGTGTGGATAGCGGAAAGGCCGAAGAAAACGCCGCGACAGTTCGGATTCAGATGCGGCGTGCGTTCGCCCATGAGATACGGCAGATACAGCAGGCGTCGGCTACCAATCGGTACCTTGGCGACATCCTGATTGATGAGGTCATACGAATCGACGCCAAGGAGTGCGGCCTTGTCCTTGTAGACTTCGGCGAGATTGTCACGGAACCAGCGCAGTGAAAGGCCGGCGGCCTGGGTAACGCCCATGACGTGCCAGCAGCCCGGCACGGCGCAGCAGAAGGTATGCACGCGGCCCTGCGGATCGATGCGCGGCTCACTCGTGTGAGCGAAGACAACGCCGCTCGTACCGATAGTCGTGAAGGCCCGGCCGTCAGAGACGATGCCCGTACCCACAGCAGCTGCAGCATTATCGCCTGCGCCGCCTACGACAACCGTATGGACGGACAAGCCCGTCTTTTCGGAAAATTCCTTGCTGATCGTACCAGTGACTTCCGGGGACTCATAGACCTTGGGCAGCAGTGCCTTATCGATTTCGAGCTTTTCCAGTATCTCATCGGACCAGCAGCGGTGCGGAATATCCAAAAGCTGCATGCCACTCGCATCGGAAACGTCAGTCGCATATTCTCCGGTCATGCGGAAGCGGATGTAGTCCTTCGGCAGCAGGATGTGACGACAGCGGCGGTAATTCTGGTCTTCGTGATTGCGGACCCACAAGATTTTCGACGCTGTGAAACCGGTAAGTGCCGGATTCGCCGTGATTTCAATGAGGTGTTTCTTGCCGACGCATTCAGTGATTTCCTCACATTCACGGCCTGTACGCTGGTCGCACCAGATTATGGAAGGCCGGATGACCTCATTTTTTTCATCGAGCATGACCAGCCCATTCATCTGTCCCGAAAGGCCGATGCCCTTGATGTCTGCCGCTTTGACACCCGAATCATGGATGACCTTGCGGATTGTCACGAGAACGGCGTTATACCAGTCGAGCGGTTCCTGTTCAGCCCAGCCGTTCTGTGGCTGGTAAAGCGGATACTCCTGCGACGCCGAGGATACGACGTGACAGTTCGCATCAAATAAGACCGTCTTCGTCGCCGACGTGCCGATATCGATGCCAATTAAATACTCCATATGAAATTTCTCCCTTCAACAGTTCTTCCTTATCGCATAGTTGATGTTTGCGTGCACGTGAACGCTTTTCGTAAAAACA
>CALYVJ010000339.1 GCA_945494195.1 uncultured Selenomonas sp.
ATTTCGCTTGTTGTGGAGAAAATCCTGCTGCGTTTTCCTATGAAAGCAAGATTCTTTCTGATATTTTGCATTAACGAAAGGGGAGCAATAGCGTTATAATGGAAATAATGGTTTGGCAACTGGCGGAGCAGGAGGTAGAAGGATATGCGGAGGATTTGGCTGGCGGCAGGAATTGTCCTGCTGCTGGTGATTTTGGCAGTTTTGCCAGCAGGCTGCGGACGGGCAGAGAACATTCAAAAGACGGTCATGGTCATGGATACTGTGGCAACGTTGACTGCATCGGGGGAAAGGGCTGATGATGCTGTACGGGAAAGCATAGAGCGTCTCCGGGAAATCGAGGCGATGGCCAGTCCCAAGGGGGAGCACAGCGACCTGCAAAAACTGGCTGCTGCTGCTGGCAATGGCGCGTGGATTCCGCTTCATCTGGAAGTATTTCATATGTTGGAAGTATCGCAGGAATACAGCCGCATCAGTAATGGGGCTTGGGATGTCACTGCCGGGCCGCTCGTAGAACTGTGGGGCATAGGGACGGAGCAGGCAAAAGTTCCAACGGCTGGGGAACTGGCAGAAGCAAAGGCAAAAGTTGGCTGGCAAAAATTGGAACTGGACCCGGAAACAAAATCTGCCCGGTTGTGTGAAGCCGGCATGAGCCTTGACCTTGGCGGTATAGCCAAGGGCTTTGCCGCCGATGAAGTGCGGAAGATATATGAGAAATATGGCATAAAAAATGGCCTGATCAATCTTGGGGCAAGTTCGATTTATGCCCTGGGGAAAAATGCCAAAGGCGAGGAATGGCGTCTGGGTATCCGCCATCCGCGCAGCGGGGATACGGATGCCCGGCTGGCGGTGGTGGCGATTTCCGATGCGGCCTTATCCACCTCAGGGGACTATGAGCGTTTTTTTGAGCGGGATGGCGTCCGGTATCATCATATCCTCGACCCCAGGACTGGTAGACCGGCGGATAATGGCGCAGCCAGTGATACGATTGTGGTAGCTGGCGAGCTGCCGGATGCCGGCATGATTTCAGACTTGCTGACTACCACCGTCTTTGTGTTAGGGCCGGAAGCGGGGCGGGCCTTTTTGGAACAGCTGCCGCCGGAAGTCCGTGGCATGATTTGTGACCGTGAGTTACGGCTATGGACGGCGCATGGCTGCCATGAATGCCTGCAGCAGGTGCATCAGGATTTTGCTTTGGTGGAATGACAAGAGAAAAGGATGGCGTTATTTATGGAAAATAATTTAAATAATAAATTGATGAGATTGAAGGCTTATCTGCAGGAATTGGGCAGCGTGGCTGTGGCTTTTTCCGGCGGCGTTGATTCGACGTTCCTATTGCGGGTGGCCCGTGAAACCTTGGGGGATAATTGTGCCGCCATTACGGCAGCTTCGGTATTCGTGCCTAATCGCGATGTGGAGGAGGCAAAAGCCTTTGCAGAAAAAGAAGGGGTGCGCCATATCATCAAAACCTTTGATGTCCTGGCACTGGAAGGGATTCGCATGAATCCCGAAAATCGCTGCTATCACTGCAAGTATGCATTGTTCAGCCAATTTAAGGCGTGGGCTGCGCAAAATAATTTGCGTTTTGTCGTGGATGGTTCTAATCGCGATGATGATGGCGATTACCGGCCAGGACGCCGGGCGTTGGGGGAGCTGGGGATAAAAAGCCCACTTTATTATGCTGGGATGACCAAGCAGGATATCCGCCGCCTTTCCGAAGAAATGGAGCTGCCCACTTGGAATAAGCCATCCTTTGCCTGTCTGGCGTCTCGTTTCGTTTATGGGGAGGAGCTTTCGGCAGAGAAATTGGATGAAGTCAACCGGGCGGAGGAATATCTCCTGCGCAAGGGGGGGCGGCAGTTCCGCGTGCGCCGTCACGGCAACCTCGCCCGTATCGAACTGCCTCCGGAGGAAATCAGCCGGTTTATGGAGCCGGAACTTCGGCAGGAAATCGCAGATGCCTTCAAGGCTATCGGTTTTGACTATGTCACCATGGATTTACAAGGGTACCGGACAGGCAGCATGAATGAGAGTTTGGATGTCAGGGGGAAATAAATTGGCAAAAAGCAATCAGACAACACTTTGCTATATTGAACGCGAGGGGAAGTATCTCATGATGCATCGCGTGAAGAAGGAAAAGGATATCAACAAGGATAAATGGGTGGGGATTGGCGGCCATTTTGAGGCTGATGAATGCCCGGAGGAATGCCTGCTGCGCGAATGCCGTGAAGAAACAAGCCTCGAACTGACCGATTACCGGTTGCGCGGTGTCATCACGTTTATTTCCGACCGCTGGCAGACAGAGTATATGTTTCTCTATACGGCTAATGGGTTTGAAGGCGAGGTCGGTTCTTGCAACGAAGGAGATTTGGAATGGATCGATAAGCGCAAAGTCTATGATCTTCCCGTTTGGGAGGGGGATAAGATTTTTTTCCGCTTGCTAGAAACGCGGGCCGATTGTTTTTCGCTGAAGCTTCGCTATGTGGGAGAATCTTTGGTGGAAGTCCTTTTGGAT
>CALYVJ010000340.1 GCA_945494195.1 uncultured Selenomonas sp.
AAGCAGGTTTTATGTAATCCTGTAACATGAAATTTGTGCGGCAGACAGGTGGTTTTGGATTTTTTGTCGAAATGTATCGCCAGAAAAGACAATCAATTCGTATCGGTGGAGGCCGGTAGGAGGTCAAAGGAGGCATGGATATGTGTGACCATGATAAGTTGGACCGAAGGCTAAATGAGTTTTTCTCGGAGCGGCATTTTGAGGAGTGGATTCCGGAGCCGCGAATTGAAAGTTTGGAGACAGGACTGCGAAATTTTGCGCATGCGTTGGCATTTGCTCTGGATGGGGAAGAGGCGGCAGAGAATCCCTTGGAAAAATCAACGGAGGATGAAGCGGCGGAAGCGCCAGCGGAGTCTTCGGGAGGTTCAAAGATTTTGCGCGGACTGGCCAAGGGAATATTCTGTTTGGCGTTGAGCCTGCTTATGATTCATGTAATCAAGCCGATGTATTACCAATACATCGATGCCTCGGCGGCGCAGGAAATGACCGACGGGCAGAAACAAGAAGCGATGGGATTGCCGCTAAAAATGACCAAGCCCCCCAAGGGCAAGAAGAGCAATTGGAGCCGGGAAGAACTTCGCTGGATGGCGTTTATGGACATCAAACTCGACGAATTAAAAGCCTGTGTGAACGAATGAAATGAGACGGGAGCCCAGGAGTACAACAAAATGGCAAGGGACTATAATGAACGCTGTGGAGAGTATTATTATAAAGAGTCTGATTTGAAGGCTGT
Organism: uncultured Selenomonas sp.; assembly: GCA_945494195.1. Lineage (GTDB taxonomy): Bacteria > Bacillota > Negativicutes > Selenomonadales > Selenomonadaceae > Selenomonas_A. The sequence goes on from CALYVJ010000340.1 coordinate 734, forward strand.
TCGTCTGGAAGTGGAAAAATACCGCGATCAGATTAAGCAAAAGACAAGGGAAGAAGTGCAGGCGAAGGGATGGGATAAACCAGCGAAAAAATAATGTTTGACAAATCAGAAACTCGATGTTATAATAATATTCGTCGATGACGCATGTTTAACAGTCATTTTGCCGGAATGGCGGAATTGGCAGACGCAGCAGACTCAAAATCTGCCGTTGGCAACAACGTGCCGGTTCAAGTCCGGCTTCCGGCACCATTAGTGCTATCAAGGCTTCGCTATGGTTTAGCGGGGTCTTTTTCGTGCGTTTTTTTGGTGTTTGTAGAGCCAAAGTAGAGCCACGAGATTTTTTTGTTGACCGTTCTGGGCATAGGTCTTATTGCCTAGAACGGTCTTTTTTTATTGAGTTCCTTTCTGTATGCGTGTTCCCTCCCGAGGATTTCGTCGATGCCACTTTCGAGCCAGTAGCTGATTTGTTCTTTTTGTGTTTCGTCGATGTGTGTATAAGTATCCATTGTTATCTGGATGCTGGAGTGGCCGAGTTGTGTTTGGATGTCTTTGAGGTCGAATTTGCCGGTTCCTTTCATGCGGCTGGCCATGTCGTGGCGGAGCATGTGGAAGGTGGTGGCAATACCGAGTTTTTTCCGCGTCATGGAATAGTAGGAACTTGGTGAAACTCCATGCGCAATTTGATTCGGTGCTGTTCCGGAGCGGCAGCTCAGCAGTGAAGGTTTCGCGAAAAACAGAGAAGGTGTATGTTGTTTGGGAAACTCAGCCCTTGCGCTTGGACCGGCGGGAATACGCTTTGCCCCAGTCGCAGAGCTGCTTGAGGACGGGCTGCAGGGGCCGTCCTGTGGCAGAGAGCGAGTAGATGGTACGCGGGGGAAGGTCCGGGATGACTTCGCGTTCGATGATGGCTGCTTGCTCGAGCCGGCGAAGTTCCTGGGACAGGGCCTTGGGCGAAATCGTTATCAGTGCACGCTGGAGCTCATTGAAATGAAAGGGGTGCTGGGAAAGCTGCCAAAGTATTTGGAGCGTCCATTTGTCACTCAGAAGGTTGAGGGCGGTTTCCATGGGACATTGGGGGGTGACGGATGGGATTTTTGCCATGCGGAGCCTGCCTTTCTGCACAAAGGTATAGAAAAGTATAGTTGCTGAGCGAAAAGTGCGTACTTATCGCCGCTGCATCTTCGTGATACAGTTATTGTAACAAACACGTCAAGGGGGAATTGTTATGATGATTGATAGTCATGAACATGTGCTATGGCCTGTGGAAAAGCAGCTGGCGAAAATGGACGAGGCGGGGATAGAACGGGCTGTGTTATTCGGTACGACGCCGCATCCGGAGCTGGCAATGGCGGCTTTGCAAAAGATATTGGCGGGGGATAATCCGCAGGCGTATTGCGAGCGGCTGCGGGAGAAAAATGCCGAAGTCAGCCGCATGGTGGCCAGGTATCCGGAGCGGTTTTGGGGCTTTGGCAATGTACCGCTGGGGTTGGAGCTGACGCAGACAAAGGCTTGGCTGGAAGAGCAGATTACCGCGCTCGGTTTATGTGGTGTCGGAGAAATCGCCCCGGCCGTATTGGGAGAAAACACTCAACGCGTATTGAACTTAATAGGATAGCCAGCTGCTGGCCAAACGGGAAAGCCTCACGGTAAGCGTGGGGCTTTTCTTAATGAGACGCTAATGGGAGACTAGGTACGCTTTTAGTTTTGTAAGGTATCATAACTCAAACTTCGCAGGTAAAAATCCCCTGCACCCCTTGAAAGTCCAGGC